>CALAKE010000027.1 GCA_937922775.1 uncultured bacterium
ATCAGGAACTGGCCTCAGGTTGAACTAAACACGGGAGCTGGATTTCTGCTCAGAACTGGAAAAGACCGCTCGCGAACTCGATTCCACTGATCCTCAACAACACCCGATAACGGCGTGTGGTCTTTCAAAAACCCCAAATCGACTTTTGAAAGGGCCTTGGGAAGGTGTTGCAGAAACGGTCGATTTCTGAAAACTCGACTGTTCGGTCGGGTCTTCGGCAGGCGTCAGGATAGACTCGCGCGGTCTGGATTGAGCCAACAATGTTTCCCTTGGTCATAAGGACATAGATGTCCTATACTTGCACGACATGAAGCCACGAGAGTTCGTTCGCAGACTTCGGAAGATGGGGGTCGAAATCGATACAAGACGCGGCAAAGGGGGACACTACCTCGCGCGCTATCGGGGTCGACAAGCGACGGTCCCGGTTCACGGGGACACCGATCTCGGGCCGGACTTTCTCAAGAGGGTCTGCAAACAACTCCGAATCGATCCCAAGGAGCTACTCTGAGATGCTTCAGGCGTATTCTGTTGTGCTCACTGTTGACCAGAACGGCACGGTCATCGCCGAGTTCCCGGATGTTCCCGAAGCTCTGACCTGCGGAGCGGACGAAACGAACGCTCTCCAGTGGGCACAGGACGCCCTTGTGGTGGCTCTGTCCGGATACGTCGACGATCGTCGAGACATCCCCATCCCCTCAAAACCACAAAAGGGCCAGCAGTTCGTCCCACTACCCCCGATGGTGGCCGCCAAGCTTGCGATCTATCAGGCCATGCGCGATCAAGAAGTCACGCAAGCCGAGATGGCCTCTCGCCTTCACTGTGATGCTCGGCAGGTGCGGCGTCTGCTCGATCTCGATCATCATTCTCGCCTCGATCAGATTGAGGCGGCGCTGACGGTCCTCGGAAAAAGGCTTCGCATTGACGTTGTCGAGGAAAGTCGGGCCCTGGCGACGGGCGACTAGTGACGGATTGCAGAAAGAGGCACTGAGGAAAAAGCCGGCAACAGCCAGCCATTCTTGGTCCGAAACGCTATAGGGTCAGACCGGTTCACGGAGTTCTTCGCAGAGCAGATCATGCACGAATTCCAGAAGGAGTCATCGCATGGATGAGACGATCGAACGCCTCGTAGAGCGCGTGCAGCGCCTTGAGGACCTTGAGGACATTCGCCACACGTGGCGCGACTATTGCCGGAGACTGGACTCAGGCGACTGGCCGGCCTTGGGGGACGTATTCACCGAGGACGCCGTCCTCGAAATGGACGGCCTGAACCACCTCGCGCCGGGTCTCGACGGCGTGTACCGTGGCCGCCAGGCGATCATCGCAGACTTCTACCAGCACACGATATCCGCCCGCAAGAACACGCCCGAGCGGCTCTTCGCGACGGGTCACCTCAGTACGAACATGCAGATCGACCTGCAGGGTGACGAGGCGACCACGCTGGCGTACTTCTTCGAGATCATCGCCAACAACCGTGTGTTGATCGGCACCTACCAGCATCGGTTCCGCCGCGAGGCGGACCGTTGGCGATTCGCCTTCCTGCGGATCTCGGTTCGCTATCGGGCGCGGCTCGAGGCAACCGACGTAGGCGGTCAGTCTCTAACAGAGATACTGACGCGACCGGTTTGAAGGCGATCGGCAATGTCCGTTTTGTTCGTAGTGGCGATTCTTTCTGGCACGTCTGACTCCGGCGCTCCCTTGAATCTAGGGAAACCGTCGCGAGCCTAATCGCTCAGGGAGCCGCCTCCGGTTCGAGATCACGACCGCATTTTCTGGCGTGCTTTGCTCGCGGGCCTGCCAAAGAGCCCCTGACGGCGCCCTTTAACGGCCTGGGAAGTTCTGATACGCTGATTTCCGCTTCCGCCGCCAGCGAAGCGCTCCGCGCCACCAGGGCCCCTCGCTGGACTTCCTCTCCCTTGAAACCCGAGTTCCTGCGAGATCCAGGATGCAAGACCCATTCACTCTTTCGACATTTCGGACCAACGGCATTTCCGTGCGGGCCGCCGTGGAGGGGCGAGGTCCTCTGGTCATCCTGGTGCATGGATGGCCTGAGCTCTGGTATTCCTGGCGCCACCAAATCAAGCCGATCGCCGAGGCCGGTTACCGGGTCGTGGCCCCCGACGTGCGGGGATACGGGGGAAGCGACAAGCCGCACCCGGTGGAGGCATACGATATGGCCACCTTGATGGCGGATGTGGTCGGTCTCGTGGACGCCCTCGGGGAAGACAAGGCGATCCTGATCGGCCACGACTGGGGCGCACCGATTTGCTGGAACACCGCGGCCCTGCATCCGGATCGCGTCGCGGCGGTGGCCGGGCTCAGCGTCCCCTACCGCAGACGCGGGAACGCCTCCACCATCAACCTCTGGCGACAGCTCTACAAAGATAAGTTCTTCTACCAACTGTACTTCCAGGAGGAGGGGGTGGCGGAACAGGAGCTCGAGGCCGACGTCCGTGTGGCCTTGCGGAAAATCTACTACTCGATTTCCGGCGATGCGCCGTCCCTGGATAGCTGGCTCGCGCGCCCTCCCACCTCGACGCTACTTGAAGGCTTCATCGATCCGGACCCTTTTCCGTCCTGGCTCACCGCGGAGGACCTCGACTACTTCGTGGCACATTTCGAGGCGGGCGGCTCTCGTGGACCCATTAACCGCTACCGAAATCAGGAACGCGACTTCATCCATCGTCCCGAGATGGGTGCCCAGCCGGTCCACCAGCCGAGCTGCTTCATTGCAGGAAGCAAAGACGTGGTGCGGCCTTTCGTCCCAGGCATGGACCTCTACGCTGACCCGGGAGACAATTGCACGGACCTCCGCGTTGTATCGGTGATCGAGGGCGCCGGTCACTGGGTTCAGCAGGAGGCACCAGAAGAGGTCAACGAAGCTCTTTTGCGCTTC
>CALAKE010000028.1 GCA_937922775.1 uncultured bacterium
ACGGGGGGCGCACGGCCGCCTATCCAGTTGTACGGGAGCCCGTGGAAGAGCACCAGGGCGTCTTCGGCATCAAGTCGGGCTACTTGATGAACGAGGAAGTTATCGGCCTGAAGGCCGGCGGTTTCTGGCTCGGCAATCCTGATCTCGGGCTCACCGCACATCAATCGACGACCCTCATGTTCGATCCGCGCACCGGTCGGCCGACGGCCTTCATGGACGGCAATCACATCACCGGAATTCGCACGGCCGCGGTCGGCGCGCTCGCCGCACGTGAGCTGGCCCGGGAGGATTCCCGAACAGCTGCGATTCTGGGTTGTGGGATGCAGGGGAAGGGCCAGATGGAGGCACTTCGTCTCGTGCGGCCCATCGAGACGATCCGCGCTTTCGACGTCGTGCCGGAAAAGGCCGATCTCCTTGCCAAGGAGCTGCGGACGAGCGACATTGAGGTGGAAGCCTGTTCGGACGCGGCATCTGCCGTCTACGGCGCCGACATCGTGGTAACGACAACGCCAGCGAAAGAGCCGGTTCTGCAGGCGGATTGGATTGAGCCTGGCGTGCATGTCAGCGCCTTCGGCACGGATACGGATAACAAGAACGAGGTCGACGCCGGGCTTTTTCAGAAGGCATCCGTCGTGGTGGACGACGTTGCGCAGGCCATCAGCATTGGTGACACTCACCATGCGGTGGAGCGGGGATTGTTCAGCGCCGACGACATCGATGCGACGCTCGGGGAAATCCTCGAAGGAAACGCGGATGGCCGTACACGAGACGACACCATTACTCTCTTTGATGCAACGGGCCTGGCCTTTCAGGACCTAGTGGCGGCACAACTAGCTGTCCATCTAGCCCAGGATCGAGGCGTGGGCACGCGAGTTTCGATCGCCTAGTAATCGTACATACTTGCCGACTCGCCCGAGGTTCAGGGCGGGAGGACTGTGAGCGAATGAGAATAAGTCTGGCCGTATCTGTTGCCCTGTTGATTCTGTTTCTCGGTGCTTGCGCACAAGAGGACCAGGTGCCGCCGCAGCCGTCGGTCGAACCGCTGCCGACAGGCATTCTGGTTTCCCTGGCCGTACTCGACACCGACGACGCAGGGAATCCTCTACCCCTGCCGGCCCAGCTCGGCTTTCTGGTGCGTGGTGAGAGCGGTTGGGCCTTCCACGCCCTCGAAGACTCTGACAGCAACGTTTTCCACAAGGCGATGACCTACACGCCGTCCCCGGGTCGAGCGGGCATTCTCACCCTCGGGGGAACCAAGGCGATCTTGAGATTCCGGTCCCCGGACGGGGCGACCGAGCTGCTCTGGGAAAAGGACTTCGGGGGCCAGTTCAGCCGCATGCGGGATGCCGAGGTGGCGGATTTGTATGGCGATGGTGTCTCAGCCGTTGCCGTGGCAACCCATGATCAAGGAGTTGTTGCCATTGTTCGTCCGGATCCGGCAGGTGGTTTCCAGGTGGAGGAGTTGGATCAGGAGCCGGGTGCCATCGTCCACGAGATCGAGATCGGCGACCTGGATGGAGACGGTGTTCCGGAAATCTACGCCACCCCCAGTGCTGTGAACCGTCTCGATGGCTCACCTCAGCCTGGATCCGTGACCCGCTACGTGCCGGCGACCGGAGAGGGGAGGGTGGTTGTCGCCGACCTGGGCGACCGCCACGCCAAGGAAATTCTGGCGGACGATGTCGACGGTGACGGGCGTGATGAGCTCTACGTGGCCGTGGAAGCAGTCTCAGGGGGTAACGTTGAAATCCTCCGCTTTGACGCGAACACCGATCCTCAGGCGGGCACACTGGTTGCAACTCTGGACGACACCCTGTGTCGGTTTCTGACCGCCGGAGATGTGGACGGCGATGGACATAAAGAAATGGTGGCGGCGGCCCGCAATAGTGGTCTCTGGATGTTGCGACCCGGCCAGCCCGGGTCAGCCTGGGAAGTGATCTCCATTGACCGTGACTCGGGTGGCTTCGAGCATGCCTCGATTCTCACCGATCTCGACGGCGACGGCCGCGACGAGCTTTACGTTGCAAGCGACGACGACGGTGAGATCCGCAGCTACGTCTGGCAAGACGGCGAACCCGTCCGTGAAGTGATCTACGCCTATGCCGACAGCCTCAATCGCTTTACGTGGAACCTCATGCCAGTGCCGGTGGAGCTCATTCCTCCCGAAGGCTCCTGAACGGGTCCGAGTCTCTCCACGGGTAGAGCGCGATCCAACACCGATTCTCCAGCGCCCTCTGACCGCGGTCAGATCGGGTAGGCGACGTTTACGGATAGGTTGCGCCCCGGTTCGGGAACCCTTACCCCCGAACTGAAGGGGTCTCTGTGGTACGAGAGGTGCTCAAAGTAGTACTTGTCGAAGATATTGTTCACACCCACGGACACCGTCAGACGCTCGTGCCGGAATCCGACACGAACGTTGGCAATGGCGTAGCCGGGAGTAACTTCTTCACCGAGATCGGTGTCGACGTTCTCTTGTCGACCCGAGAACACCCCCTCGCCCCAGGCGAACCAGTTCCACACGTCGTAGCGAAGCCTGACGCTGGAGCGTAGCGGAGGAATCTCGGCGACGTTCTCCGAAAAGATGTTCTGCACCGGAGAGATCTCCTTGGTGCCACGGACGTAGGCCAGGTCACCCGACAGATTGATCCGGTCGGTCAAGGTCCACACCGCATCGAGCTCCCCCCCCCAAATCGTCGCGTCGAGGTTGGTGTAGGAGCGTGCCTTGCGGTGCATCACCCCCGGAGCGCTGTTGATCCGCTCCTGGTCGTGAAGGGCCACGTAGTCGTGCACCCGATTGACGTAGAGGTTCGCACCCAGATAAAACCCTGTCCTTCCGTAGGAAAAGGCCGCGTCCACACCCGTGTTGCGGCTCGGTGCCAGCTGGGGATTCCCTACCCAGTCGGCACCCATCCGCTTGAGGGCGAAGAATCGCTCGCTCGGCTCGGGCAGGCGAACCGTATGGCCGAGACCGGCGCTGAGCTGCACGCCGGCTGCCGCCTGGTAGCTGATGCGCACCTTGCCCGAAGGGAAGGTGTCGGTTGCGCTCGTGGCCCGGGTGTCGTGGTAGGCGAAGTAGAGGTTGGTGTTGGCCTTGGTCTCGTCGGCGAAACTGTTGGCGTGATCGAGGCGTCCTCCCGCCGTCAGGCTGAAGCTGTCAGAGAGGTCGTGCTCGTATTCGGCATAGATTCCGAGATCACGAATGGTGACGTCCGGGAGGGAGTACTGTGGTCTGTAGCCCATGCCGGCCAGCTCCGTCTCAGCCCCCCAGAAGCGGTCGAAAGCCTCGACACCCAGTGAGACCGCACTCACCTCGGCATCGATACGCCCGCCGTAGGTCTGGGTCTTGGCCAGCGTCCCCATCATGTAGCTGCGCGGGGCGCCAATCGAGCTGGTCCGATAATCGTCGGTCATCCAATGATCGACGCGGTTGAAATAGGCGCGGGCGGCCAGGTTGCTCACAGAGCCCGACGGATCCTCGCGGTCGTAGCGGACGCTCATCCGATCGGTATCATCGTAGACCGCATCCATCTTCAAATAGGGATACATGGTTCGGTCGACATCCTGCCGGGTGTAGGAGACTTGAAGTTGATTGCCCTCCGCAAAGCTCCACCCGGCTTTGCCCCAAGCTGTGCCGATCTCGAACGCCTTCTCGTCGACAGCACTCTCCTTGTAGTTCGTGATCTCCGTGAACTTCTGTCCCGAGCCGTCTTCGAACGGGTCCGAGCTGCGATACGAAAAACCGCCGAGCACTGAGAAACGCTCGG
>CALAKE010000029.1 GCA_937922775.1 uncultured bacterium
ATCGGCTGGTCGCTGGTCATGTCGATGTCCTCAGGCGCAAGGCAGGTAGGCCGAGCCATTCGTGCGCGCGGGGAGAGGCAAGTCGCGCGCACGACGGTTCAGCTCCACGCCGAAAGCCGCTCCTTTTCTCGGATTCAAGTGTAATTTTGAGGCCATTGGGGTGCAATGCTAATCATCTCTCCGTGAAACATCGTTAGCATGTCGAATGCTGTGCAATCATACTCATAACTCTCCTTGATTATCCAAAGATTGCTGATCCACGATTGCGAAGCCGTCTCGGCCCGGCAGCTGCCCGCCCACCTTCCTCCAGGGTGCGGCCACGACATATTCACCATGGCCCTCCAGGGGCCCTCGTTTGCTTTACGAATGCTTCGACAGGGCACAAGATAGGAAACCAAAGGTGTCCTGATCCGAGCGTTCCGTTCCGTCACGACGGAAGGGGCGCCCAGCGATTCGGCGTCCCCGCTGAGCGGAGGACCCCATTCGCTGGACCATCAACAAGGAGGCGTCCGTCCATGCGTTCCCTGCGTGCACTCCTTTTTCTTTCGTTCGTGCTCACACTGGTAGTCAGCCCGGTCGGCTCGATCGCCCAAACGGCTGCTACCGCCGATGACACAGCGCCCGAAGCGGTGGCTTTGCGTGACCTCGAATACCGCTCTATCGGGCCCGCCAACATGGGAGGCCGCGTCAGCGATATCGTCGGCATTCCAGGTGATCACAAGACTTTCTGGGTTGGCACCCCCGACGGTGGCGTATGGAAGACGACCAACGCCGGAACCACCTTTGAAGGCCAGTGGCAGGACGAGGAGGCCTACTCCGTCGGAGCCTTGGCGGTTGCGCCCTCCGACCAGAATGTCATCTGGTTGGGTTCTGGAGAGGGAGATCCTCGCAACAGCGTCTCCTATGGCCTCGGTGTGTGGCGCTCTACCGATTCCGGGAATAGCTGGACCTATCTCGGGCTGCGCGACACCGAGCGCATCCACAGGATCGTCGTCGACCCACGTGACGCAGACACCGCCCTGGTTTGCGCGATGGGTCACGAGTGGGGTCCGAACGAAGACCGCGGCGTGTTCAAGACCACCGACGCCGGTCAGACCTGGGATCACGTCCTGAAGATCGACGAGGACACGGGTTGCTCCGACATGGCGATCGACGAGTCCAATCCGCGGAACGTCTATGCCGGGATGTGGACCTTCCGCCGCAAGCCATGGCACTTCACGGACGGCGGCAAGGAGACGGCCCTCTACGTCTCGCGCGACGGTGGGGACACCTGGAAGAAAATGTCGGGCAAAGGCCTCCCAGAGGGCCCGATGGCACGTATTGGCCTGAGCGTTGCGCAGTCGAGCCCCAACATCGTCTACCTGCTTACCGAGACGCCGGAGGAAGGTTCGCTCTTCCGTTCCGATGACTACGGCGAATCCTGGAGGATGGTCAACGACGACCGGAACATCAACTTCCGGCCGTTCTACTACAGCACCGTGCGGGTCGACCCTAACGATCCCGACACGCTCTATTCGCTTTCCGGTCGACTTTCGAAATCCACCGACGGCGGCCGTACATTTCAGCGCATCGCCAATGGCGTGCACGGTGACCACCAGTCGATGTGGATCAATCCGGCCGACTCCGATCACATCTTGAGCGGCAGCGACGGTGGCTACCAGGTTTCGTTCGACGGCGGCGAGACCTGGGACATCATCAACAACGTGGTGCTGTCGCAGTTCTACCAGATCTTCCACGACGATCGTGATCCCTACTATGTATGCGGCGGCCTGCAAGACAACGGTAGCTGGTGCGGCCCGAGTCAGACCAACAACTCCGCCGGGATCCTCAAGGACGACTGGTACACGGTTGCCGGCGGCGACGGTTTCTACAGCGTGCCCGTGCCCGGCAAGCACTACCTGATCTACTCGAACGCCCAGGGTGGCTACTTCACGCTCACCGATATTCGCTCAGGTCAGGCGCGCAGCGTCGTTCCCTACCCGCGCATGATGGGCTCGCAAGGTCAGGGAATGTATCGGGCCAAGTACCGCTTCAACTGGGATGCACCGATCTATATCTCCCCGCACGATCCCGACACCGTCTACTGGGGCGGCAACGTGCTGTTCAAAAGCACCGACCAGGGCTACTCGTGGGACATCATCAGCCCCGACCTGACCACCAACGACCCGGCCAAGCTGGGCGACTCGGGCGGCGAGATCTACTTCGACAACACGGCCGCCGAGTTCCACTGCACGATTCTGACCGTAGGCGAGTCGCCGTTGCAGGAAGGCGTACTCTGGGTCGGTACCGACGACGGCAATGTGCAGGTCAGTCGTGACGGCGGTGCCAACTGGGCGAACATCAAGGACAACATCCCGGGGCTACCGGCCGAGACCTGGATCGCCAAGATCGACGTGTCGACCCACGACGTGGGGGCCGCATACATCGCCGTCGACAACCACCGTCTCGATGATTTCACGCCGCACGTCTACCGCTGCACCGACTTCGGCGCGAGCTGCGAAGACATTTCCGCAGGACTGACTGAAGACGACTACGTCAAGGTGATCCGAGAGGATCCGAAGAACCCGAATCTGCTCTACGTTGGTATGGATCGAGGCTTGTTCGCCTCGTGGGACCGTGGTGCCACCTGGGTCGACATTCGCAACAACTTGCCGCGTGTGTCGGTTCGCGACCTCAAGATCCACCCGCGCGACAACGACCTGATCGTCGGCACCCACGGCCGCGGCGCCTTCATTCTCGATGATCTGTCGCCCGTGCAGTCTCTCACCGAGGCGATGGCGGAGGACGTCTACCTGTTCGACATTCGTCGCACCACCCGCTGGGAGCGCTGGGGCCAGGATGCGTCCCAAGGCCAGCGGAATTGGAGTGGGGAGAACCCGCCCAGTGGCACCTACATCAACTACTACCTGAAAGATGCCCCAGAGGGGCCAGTCAAGATCCGCATTACCGATGCCAGCGGCGCGTTGGTGAACGAGTTCACCCACGACGAGGCCGGTGCGGGCGTCAACCGCGCCATCTGGAACATGGCATGGGAGGGCGCGACGCCACTACGCAGCAGCCAGGCCTCCGGAGGCTTTCGCCGCTTCGGGCCCTCGGGCCCGCCGGCGCTACCGGGTACCTACAGCGCTACCCTGGTGGTTGGCGACTCCGAGCTGAGCGAGTCTTTCGAGCTGCGTGGCGACCCCAACGTGGAAACCACGCTGGCCGACTACCAAGCCCAATTCGATGCGGCGATGAAGGTACGCGACCTCACCTCCTCGGTGAACGAGCTCATCGATACGGTTGTCGATCTGAATGACCAGCTCGAAGGCCTGCAGGGTCGGCTCGAGGATTCCCAGGTTGAGAACCTCGAGCAGATCGTCGAGCAGACCGGCACCGCGCTGCAGGAGCTCGAAGATCTCGACAACAAGCTGCGACGACCCTTCCCGAGCATGGGCTATCGCCAGTACCCGCGCCTGTCCGAGGAGCTGCGCTCGCTGAACGGCAACATCCTGAGCGCGCAGGCGCGTCCCACCGAGGGACAGCTCGAGGTGTTGGGCGAGCTCGACCAGGAGGCATCTGAACGAATCGACGAGCTCAACGAGATCATCTCGACGACCATATCTGAGCTCAACGAGTTGCTCGTGACCTTCCCGAAGATTCTGGTCGGGTGGGGCGGTGGCTCGCGGTAACCAGAGGGGATTTGGAGCGGCCCATACTGAATAACGTCCACCAGGAGAGCCTCAAGATCAGCACACTGTCGGTGGAAGAAGCCGTCGACAGAGCAAACGATCGGCAGGAGAAACAGCCATGAGTGAAAAGAGCATCGAGATACTCAACAAGGTGGTTGCCGACGAGATGTCGGCCGTTCACCAATACATGTACTTCCATTTCCATTGTGACGATCAGGGATACGATCCGATCTCGTCGCTATTCGAGAAGACAGCTATCGAAGAGATGATCCACGTCGAGACAGCGGCGAAGCGCATCCTCTTCCTGGGTGGCGAGGTCGAAATGGTTAGCGCGCACGAGGTCGAGAAGATCCACGACGTGCGCAAGATGCTCGAGCGCGCCGCGGCAATGGAGAAGGAAAGCGCGCACGCCTACAACGTTTGGGCTAACGAAGCATCGGCAAACGCCGATTCGGCTACAAAGCGCCTGCTCGAGGACTTGGTGCTCGATGAGGAGCGCCATTTCGACCAGTACAACGATGAGATCGATAATATCGAGCGCTTCGGTGAGCAGTATTTCGCGCTCCAGTCGATCGAGCGCAGCAAGGCTGCCGGCAGCCCGGGGGACGGTGAGTAGTACACATGACGTAGGCCTCAACCCGACATGAGGCTTCCATCTGAGCTGATTGTCTTTCGGCGCGAACCAGACTGTGTCCGATCGATGAGAGGAGATCCCGCATCAGGCGGGATCTCCTCTTCTTCTTTTCCAGACCGTGGGTTTCTTCGCCATCGTGCGTCTTAATAGGTAGAGCTCATCAACACCGGGCGGCTGGTGTAGGGGCCGCCCGCGTGGGGTGCACCCGAAAAATCCTACCCGGATCGACGTGGAACCGGCACCCGAACCAGGAGACGGAAGTTTTGCTGAGCGAAGACGAGTTGGTCCTGATCTACCGCAAGAACACGGGCCCCCTGTATGCGTTCGTCTCGAGGCGCGTCGGCGGCGATCGCGCGCTGGCCGAAGACATCGTTCAGGAGGCCTGGATGCGCGCGGTGGCAACTTGGCCTCGGAGGGGAGTACCCGAGCAGCCGGCGGCATGGTTGAAGCGAGTAGCGAAGAATCTGCTGGCCAGCCACTTTCGCCGCCGCCGTCCCCGACCGGTCGACCCGAATGAGATCCATCTCGAGGATGACCGCTTTAGCCCGGAAACTCCCTGGGCAGCGGCTCTGGTGAACTGGGGTCTCGCCCGGATGCGACGTGGCCAGGCCGATCTCATCGAGGCCTTCCACATCGAAGGCAAGAGCCTGCGAGAGATCGCTGAAGAGACCGGGTTATCGGAGCGTGCCGTCGAGGGCCGATTGAGCAGGGCTCGCGCCAAGCTGCGCCGGCGGTTGTTGCCCTACATCACCGATGAGCCAACACGAGGTAATGAAAATGCAGAGCAAGCACGAACCTGATCCGAAATTCACAGACAATCTGGAGTGGCAGCTCGGTACTGAGCTGCGCCGCCAGAGCCGTGCCCACGCGGCGCGTACCTCTCCCCGGCGCCTGCTGGGGATGGGCGCTCTGGTGATGATCTCGGTCGTCTTTGGCGCCGGGGCTATGGCTGCCTCACAGCAGATTGAGGAGTCATGGCGCAGAGAGTTGCTCGAGGTTAGCCTCGACGTGCGCCTCGACCTGGCTCTGAGGCGGCTGGAAATGCAGCTCGAGGAGCTTGGCCGCGTCGAGGAGCGAGTTGAGCAGGGGCTGGTCGAAGAGCGTGAGCTCACCTACTTCGGGCTGCAGATCGCCGAGGCCGAGACCGATGCCAAGATTCTCGAGTTGGAGCGTGAAGAGCTCCGCCTTTCGGGGCAGCAGCCGGTGGGTAAGGTCTCTTCTCCTCTCGTGAACGGTCGAGATTTCGTCAGCGAGAGAATCCAGGTGCGAATGGCGCTACAGCAGCGCCACGTGGATTTGATGCAGTCCGAGCTCGACCGGGAGATCGACCGTTATCAGCTCGGTCTGATCGATGAGCAGGACATGCTGGGACGAGAGCTGGCGGTTCAAGAATCCGAGGCCGCGCTACAGGTTCTGCAGGAAGAGTTGGAGATTCGGCAGGATTTCGTGGAAGCGGAGATCTCCGCTGTGGAAGCGGAGATCCGTGTTCTGCAGGCCGAATCCGAGAGAAGGGAGCGCCTGCTGAACCAACAGATGGAGCTCGTACTCCTCCAGATGGATCGAGTTCAGGCCCAAATCGATGCCGGACTCGTGAGTCCGATAGCCGCTGCACAGGCCGAGCTCCAGGTCGCCGAGCTCGAGGCGGAGCTGATGCTGGCTCAAATCGAGCTGGAAGTCCTCAGGCGGGAGCTCGACGCGCGGACCGAACGCCGCTGAGAGGATTGCCGGCGCTTCTCCCCCTGTCATCACCATGGCTCGGGGAGGAACGCCGGCTTCGGCCTGCCCAGGATCGACTCGTGCCGAGGCAGCCCGTCGCAAAATACGGTCTTGCAGAGCTCCGCGTCCCACATTGGAAGCAGAGAAGCCGGCGCGAGTACATAATAGGCGCAAGGAGGATGGCGCCTGTGATTTCATTGTTCGAGCACTTTCCGGCACTGCGCAAACAGCTTCCCTACGCGCAGCTCGCTGATCTACCGACTCCAGTGGAGAGACTCTCCAGCCTGGGGCGGAGGATCGGCGTCGAACAACTCTGGGTGAAACGGGACGATCTCACCGGCAAGGTCTACGGCGGAAACAAGATCCGTAAGCTCGAGTTGCTTTTGGGTGAGGCTCTCCGCAGCCAGGCGCGCGAGGTCATGACTTTCGGTTTCGCCGGGTCGAACCACGCCTCGGCCACATCGGTGTACGCCAAGGAGCTCGGGCTGCGCAGCATCTCGATGTTGACGCCGCAGCCGAACGCAGAGTACGTGCGTCGCAACTTGCTTCTCAGCTTTGCCAGTTGTGCCGAGCTGCATCATTATGAGGACCCCGAAGCCCTCGATGCCGGCGTGGAAAATCAGCTCCGGTGCCATTGTCGAAAGACGGGGCGCGAGCCCGCGGTAATTCCCCCCGGCGGTTCGAATCCCCTCGGAGCTACCGGCTTCGTCAACGCCGCCATGGAGCTGAAGGAGCAGATCGACGCTGGCCTGATGCCTGAGCCGGACTACATCTACGCCGCACTGGGATCCACGGGCACCGTCGCGGGGCTGCTGGTGGGTCTGCGTGTCCTGGGCATGAAGACACGCGTCAGGGCAGTACGTGTCGTCAGCACCGACGTTGTCGAGGAAGAGAGGTTGGCGGAGCTCTTCAACGAAACCGTGGACTTCTTGAGCTCACTCGACCCGCGATTCCCCCGCCTGGAGCTCGACTCGAATGATCTCGAAGTCAACGATGACTTTCTCGGGGATGGCTATGCCCTCTTCACCCCAGCCGGGGTAGCGGCCGTTCAGGAGACAGCGCAAGCAGAAGGCATTCAGCTCGATGGTACATACACCGGCAAGACGATGGCCGCTCTCCAGGCAGATGCCTTGAGCGGAAAGCTGGCGGGCCGAGTCGCCCTATTCTGGAACACGCTGAGCTCGCGCGACTTCTCGGAGATCATCGCGGACATCGACTACCGGCAACTGCCGTCGGCCTTCCATCGCTACTTCGAGGAAGACATACAGTCGCTGGAGGAGTAGGCCTCCTCCTCCAATCGCTCATCGATCAGGGCTGAAAGCCGCTCGAAGGAGACCCCCAGCCGGTTGGCGGTGCCCAGGGCCAGTGATGTGGTGGCGACACCAGGAACGAACTGGTAGGTCGACCGGTCCTGATCATCAATCTCCACCTGCAGGAACTCCATGCGCTCGATCGGGGGGGCGTCTTCGAGGTGGCGGGCGAGGTCGAGGAAGTGGGTGGTGATAAACGCCACGGGCGATAGCTTTCTGGCGAGCCGGAGCACGATCGCCACAATCTCCGCCGCCTCCGATGGGTTGGTTCCCGAGCAGAGCTCATCGAGCAAGATCACCGATCGTGAGCCCACTCCATGAAAGAGCGTACGAATGCGGATCAACTCTGTACCAAGACGTCCCTCCGAGAGGTCAGCCGCATCCTGGTGAACCAGTGAGGCAAAGGTGCCACGGGCGACCCTCAGCTGCGCCTCGCTCGCCGGCGTATGAAGGCCTGATTGCCCCAGGACCTGCGCCAGCCCAAGGGCCTGCAGCAGACGAGTTTTTCCGCCTGAGTTCGGACCGGTCACGACCACCACGGCATCTTCACAGTCCGGGGTGATGTCGCAGGGCACGGGCGCTTCATTCTGTCCCAGAAGTAGCGGGTTGAAGACCTGACGCAGCACGAGGCGCCCCTCTTCCACCACGTCCGCCAGGCAGACCTCGAGGCCGTTGGACCTGACCGCCCTCGCAAAGGCCCGCGACATCAAATAGACCTCGAGGTGTCCGAGGACCTGCATCAACGTGCTCAGAGACGGGGCGATCTCCATGTAGATCTTGTGGATCAAGCGGTTGACCATCTCGCGGGAGTTGGATGTCAGGCCATTCCAGCGAAGCCTTACGAGGTCCAGCCAACGCCACAGTGGGGTGCGGTAGAAACGATTCTCCTCGTCATGCTCGAGCGCCTGGATCTCCAGGTTGCGGATGCGTCCGTCCGCACCAATGCGCACCTGCAGGTCGATCCGGGCGTAGGCGTCTTCATGATCGAGGAGGGCGGTGAGCTTCTCGTACTCGACCGTCTTCTGAATTCGGCGGGCTGTCTCATGAAGCCTTCGAAGTGCCGACTGTGAACCCTCGAAGGCCTTGTCCATCTGGTGGACAACCTCGAGCACCTGGCGCAGCGTGTCGAGCCTATGCGTGGCGGTATCGATCAGGGTCTGGGTGTGAGCGGTCTTGAACAGGTCGAGAAGGTAGACGAGTTGCCGGTAGAGATCCTCCGTGCTTTCGAGGATTGCGGGGTCGGCATCCAGCTCACGAAGAACTGCCTGGCGCAGGCGCACGGTCTCGAGGTCGTTGGGTGGCTGCGATAGCACCCGCTTCAGGAAGGGCGTGTGCATCGGGTAGGGATCGCCAGCGACCGTGACGATCCTGAGTCGGTGGATGAAATCGTCGAGGAAGAGATCGTCGGCGAAGAATTCGGGGGTCCAAGTCGAATCGAGTGGCGGCGTCTGCGCCACGGCCAGGTCGATTTCCCTGCCCTCGTTGCGTCCGAGGAAGGCAATCTCCAGCAGCTCGAGAAGGTGCCGGTCGTCA
>CALAKE010000030.1 GCA_937922775.1 uncultured bacterium
CAGGTAAAGGTGGTTGGCTGCGACATAGGCCAATTGGGCGCCGTCCTTCGACCAGATGGGCCGACTCTTCAGCGAAGCGTCTTCACTGATCCTGTGGCGAGCGCCCGTAGCGATCTCGAATAACCAGATCTCCTCATCGCCACTCTCGTCGGAGATATAGGCCAGCCACTCGCCATCCGGCGAGTAGATCTGCGAGCGCTGCCGCCAGGGGGAGGATGTGACCTGCTTCTTCTCGCCCACCTCAGGGTCGGTCGGAACGATGAAGACCTCGCCGTGGTGATCGACAGCGAGGTAGTCACCCTGGGGTGACACATCAAATCCGTCGGCCTCGCTATCGACCTGCAGGTAGTCCACCAGGTTGTCTTTGGTGTCGAAATCTAGGTCGATCACTACCTTCCCCGGCGTGCCATCGGGGACCGACAGCGTCCATAGGTCGAACTCGTTCTCGTAGGTGATGGTTCGCCCGTCCGGGCTCATCGATGGGTACTGCACTCCGTCGGCGCCGTGCGCCGTCACCTGAACGGGCTCGCCTCCGTCAGGTGAGACCTTCCAGATGTTGAAGAGCCCATCGCGCTCCGACATGAAATAGATCATCCCGTCGGCACCCCACATCGGGTACACATCCTGGGTGTGTTGGCGAAATTGCTGCGTGTCCCCGTCCGTCAGCTGATGAATTTCGCCGCCGTCGACATCCTGCAACCAAATGTCGGCTTGGCTGTTTCCGCGGTACCCCTTGCGCCAGTAGCGCACGCCGTAGCGGTTGAAGGCGACGCGCGATCCATCCTGCGAGACCATCCCCGCGGCCCCCTGATCCATGGCCATCGGTACCGGAAGATCGCCGGCGGCGGCGACCGTGTAGAGCGGGCTATAGAAGGCGTGTGCTCCACGGCTGGTGCGGAAGACCAAGCGTTCACCGTCGGGAGTCCAGTACAGCATCGTGTCGCCGCCGGTGTGGAAGGTGACCTGACGCGGGATACCCCCATCGGTGGGAACGACGAACAAGTCGTCATTGCCCATGCGGTTGCTCGTGAACGCAATCCACTGACCGTCTGGGGAGAAGCGCGGAAAGATATCCTGACCGATGTGTGCAGTCAGCCTTTCGGGGCTCGAGCCATCGGCGTTCGCCACCCAGATGTCGCCATGGTAGGAAAACGCGATCTTGCCGTGGCTGCTGTGCGGGTAGCGGGCGAACTTGATCGGATCGGCCGTAACCACGGTGGTGATACCGAAAACGAAGGCACAGATCGCTGTGCTACAAACGAGTCGACGAAGCAAGTGGGACACGCGTCACCTCCATGAAGGGTGGAATGCCGCACGGATGAGTGCATCACGTTCAGGCCGCGCCCCCAACTGTAACGCCGATCAGTCCACACCACACAGGAATGCCGACGTCAGATCCGTATGCCGCGCCCCTTCAGCAGACGCCACACGGGGGGCACGAGGTAGATGTTTCCGAGGAGCCTGCCAACGACGAGCGCGAGTGCGGCAACGTAGACGCCGATCATGTTGAACCACCAGATGCCGACGAACAGGACGATGGCGATCCCGGCGATCTCGGTGATCGTCGCTCCTCCCAGCGGCGAGGTGTTGCGGGCGTTGATCAACAGGGCCCGCTGGAAAGAGATCAGCACGGTGATGGCGGGCAGTATGACCATCATGCGAGTCGGCGTGAGCGCCAGCTCGATGAGCTCGGGCGGAAGTCCTGCTATATCCCGGTACCAGATCGTCACCAGTGGCGAGTAGGCCACGATGGCCAGGGCCGCTGAAGAGAAGGTCGCCAGAGCCAAGACGAAATTGCGCAACTCCCGGTAATGTTCGCCGCGCTCGCCCAGCAGGGCGATCCCGACCTCCTGGAATGACATGCCGACACTACGGAAGATGAAAGTGAATGCCTGCACGACGGGGAAGAGGGCCAACGACTCGAGCGGGAAGCGGCTTTGCCCGAGGAAGAAGGTGACGACGGGCTGTACCCCCAGCGCCAGGATCGAGGTCAGCGCGAGGGGCGTGTAGAACTGCAGAATCTGACTTTGAGAGAGTGTGTCTTCGCCGATCTTCTCGGCGCTCCTGAACCGCAAGTCGCCGGGCACCATATGGGTCATCAAGCCGGTCGCGACCGCTTCGGCGACCACGCCGCATGACAGTGCCAGTGCTCCCACCGAGGCTCCGTCCATAGTCGTGAAGCGGGCCACGAGAACCGCGGTGATTGCCATCGTGCCGACTCGCAGCACAGTTCCGACGGCGACCAGGCGCGTCAAGTTATTGCGCACCAGCAATCCCTGCTGGAAGCGTCGGTAGCCGATGGCCGCCGGCCACGGCAACATCAGCAAGAGCGCCGTATGGGTGATTCGGGCCACCTCATCCGGAAGCCTCAGCAGCCCCGACGCCAGGAGGTTGAAGACGGGGGGCAGCAAGATGCCCAGGAGCACCAGAGTCAGCAAGATATTGGCGCGGTATGCGAAACGCCGCATCGCGACATACGTGTCGCGGTTCGACACCAATGCCGTGGATGCGCTGAGAAACTGGATTACGGGCGACTCGATAACGAGCGCCAACACGAAGGCGATGCCGTAGGCAGCCAGGTTCTCCGTCGGGTTCGGGAGGCGCGCGATTACCGCCGTCAGGAATGGCCCCTCGACCGACATCATCAGCCAAGTGCCGGCGAGTGGCAGCCAGAAGCCGAGAATACGACGGTTGGTCAGCTCGGAGGGGCTCATGCCAGGGACTATAGACCTCGCGAGAGCACCGCGCAGGCAGCCCGCGCTAGGTCAGCTCGCGCTAGGTCAGCTCCTCATATCGAAAGCAGTCGATGACATGATCGTTGACCATCCCGACCGCCTGCATGAAGGCGTAGCAGATCGTCGGACCGACAAATCGGAAGCCGCGCCCCCGTAGATCCTTACTGAGTGCCTCGGAGACTTCGGTTTGTGCGGGCAGGTCGGCAAGACGGTGATAGCGATGAGCGATGGGCGTGCCACCAACGAACGCCCAGAGGTAGGAGTCGAAGCTGCCGAACTCCTCCTGGATACTCAAATAGCAGCGCGCGTTCGAGATTGCCGACTCTACCTTGAGACGATTGCGAACGATGCCGGCGTCCCCGAGCAGACGTGCCACCGATCGGCGGTTGAAACGTGCAACTCGGGCCGGGTCGAACTCGGAGAAGGCGCGCCGATAATTGTCGCGCTTCCTCAGAATGGTCGCCCAACTCAGGCCTGCCTGCGCGCCCTCGAGAACGAGGAACTCGAAGAGCACTCGGTCATCGTGCTGCGGCGAGCCCCACTCCTTGTCGTGATACTCGATCATGAGGGGGTCGGAGCCGGCCCACTCGCATCGTTCAGCCCGCATCTCCAGTCACCCTCCTGCCACGGTCGCGCACGAGCCCCCGCCGACTGCCTTGCGCGTGATCCGCAGGCTAGGCGGGCGCAAGGATCATT
>CALAKE010000031.1 GCA_937922775.1 uncultured bacterium
ATGGCGGGTTCCCAAGAGGAAGAAGACGACGGCTGAGAAGACCACCCAGCCGGGGAAATACATAAAACCGGCAGCCAGCATCGCTCCCAGCACGGTCAGCGAGACGGCCCGGTGCCAGCGGGGGACGAGGGCGTAAAGCAGATGGCCACCGTCGAGTTGCCCAACGGGCAGCAGGTTCATGGCCGTTACCAGAAGGGCGAACCAGCCGACGTAAGCCAAGGGGTGGACGACCAGGTCTTGGTTGGGACCAGCTGCAGGCCCGAACCATTGTGACATCAGACCCCAGATCAGAGGTTCCCCCATTTCCAGGTAAGGGCCCCCGGTCTGCAGCTCGAACTGGCCGATCACGCGAGACTGTGACAAACCTACCGCGAGAATAGGCAGAGCGACGAGGAAGCCGGCCACGGGGCCTGCTACCGCGATGTCGAAAAGCGCCCGTCTCGAGGTGATCGGGCTGACTATACGGATGACCGCGCCCATCGTGCCTGGCAGAAGTGGCGCAATGATCGGTGGCATCGGGATGAAGTAGGGTAGCGTGGCCGCAATACCGTAGTAGCGGCAGGCCAGGTAGTGGCCCATCTCATGGGCGAGCAGGAAGGCGATGACCGCGAAAGCGAACGGCAGACCTCCGAGCAGGGCATTGAACGACCTGAGGGGGTTGAAGGTGAAGAACCTCAATTCGTCGCTGTAGAAACCCTGATACTGCAGGAATCCCCAGTAGACAACGCTCACCAGGGTAATGAGGAACAGGACCAGGTTGATGCCTTGGCGCGGCTCGTTGACCCGGTAGCGGACTCTACCGGGTAGAGGTGTGCCGTCTTGTGTCAGGGCCCTCTGCTGGGCGGCGAACGGCGGCCGAGCAAACGGTGCGAAGGGATTGGCTGCTGGAGTTGGATAGGGCACGGGCTCAGTTCGATTCGTGAGGAAGCGCGATAGCGGATGTTCAGATGTTAGCAGTGTATCTCGGAGCCCCGCTCCAGTAGGGCCAGCTGCAAGACCGTCAGCTTTCGCTCAGATCGCTCAGGGCCTTGCCGGGGCGGAAGCGAGTCGTCTTTCCAGGCGGTATCTCAACGATCTCGCCGGTGCGGGGGTTACGGCCGACGCCGCGCTTGCGCGGTTTGACCTCGAATACACCGAATCCTCTGAGCTCGATCCGATCACCTCGAGCAAGCGATTCTTTCAACGCATGGATGATGGACTCGACGGCAAGCTCGGCCTTGACTTTGGTGACGCCGACCTCTCGGGCGATGATGTCCACAAGATCCGCTTTGATCATGATCTCCGATAGCCCCTTGGGAGAAAGTCGAAATCTGGGCGGATTATAGAGATGGTCCGCCTGGAGTGTCAACCATAAATACCGTGTTATCATGGTGTTACGGGCATGCTGTCGCTTCGCGTACCGCGAGTAGCGGCATACGGCGCCCCATCCCGCAATTTCCACGCTGGTCGTCACCTGTCATGAGCACTACAGTCGATCCCCAGAAGTTGCCCCAGGTGGCCATCATCGGGCGCCCCAACGTGGGCAAATCCGCTCTCTTCAACCGCATTGTCGGCCGCCGCCAGGCGATCGTGGGTAGTCTGGCCGGGCTTACCCGCGATCGTCAGACCGCTGAAGCTGAGTGGACCGGTGCCCGGTTTGTGCTGACGGACACGGGCGGGCTCGAGTGGGATTCTACGGAGAGCATTCTGGAGCAGGTCAAGATTCAGGTGCTGATGGCACTCGAGACCTCCGACGTTGTTCTGTTCGTGGTCGATGGTCGCGATGGCCTGACGGGCGTCGAGAGCGAGGTTGCTTTATTCGCCCGCCGCCACGGTGTCCCCATGCTCCTGGTCATCAACAAGTGCGATACGCGGGAAATCGGCCTGCTTGCCGAAGCCGAGTTCAGCTCGCTCGGGATCTCGCCCGCCTTTACCGTGTCTGCGGAGCAGGGCAGGGGAATCGGTGACATGCTCGACGGGCTGGTGGCGGTATTGCCCGAGATCGCGATAGAGGACGACGCCGAAGCTGAAGGCACCCCCCAGGTTCGTATTGCCGTGATCGGGCGACCCAACGTGGGGAAATCGTCGTTGGTTAACGCACTTCTGGGGACGACCCGGGTGATCGTCAGCGACATTCCCGGTACCACGCGGGACGCTATCGATACCGTCCTCGAGCGCGACGGCCGAAGGTACGTGCTGGTGGATACCGCGGGCATGCGAAAGCGCTCCAAGGTCGATACGCACGCTGAGATGGCCAGCGTGGCGATCGCCAAGCGCCGGATCGAACGTGCCGACGTCAGCTTGCTCCTCATCGAGCCCCACGAGGGTGTCACTCACCAGGACATCAGCATCGGCAAAGAGGCCCAGGAGAGCGGGTGCGGGCTGGTCGTGGTCGTGAACAAGTGGGATACGGTGGACAAGGAAGAGGGCCTCTCGACACGCTTTTCCGAATACGTTCGGCACCGTATGGGACGGCTCCGATGGGCTCCGATCACGTTTACTTCAGCGCTCGAGGGCGATGGCGTTGATGCTCTCCTTCCCTTGATCGATGAGGTCGCCGCCGCGCGCGCGCTACGAATTCCGACAGCCCAGCTCAACGACGCGTTCGAGCAGATGCTACAGCGCCATGAGCCGGCAGGCGGAACGACCGGAGCGATGCCGAAGTACCTCACACAGGTGGGGGTGAACCCACCTTCATTCGTTGTTTTCGCTTCCGGCCGCGGTGCGATGCGCGCCGACTATCGGCGCTACATAGAGAACCGCCTCCGAGAGGGGTTCGATTTCGCCGGGGCTCCGCTGCGCATCAAAGTCCGGCGCTGATTGTCGGCTAGGCCCCCCTAACCTATAATGAACGCTAATGATTTGCCGTTCGCGCTCCTGGCGGGGGCCGGGGGGGTACATCAACGTGACGAAACGCGACATCGCCTACGCCATTCATGAAGCGCAGCCGGCTATATCCGTGGCTGAAGCCGTTACCCTTGTCGATACGATCTTCCTGGCGATCAAGGACCGCCTGGCTCGTGACGAAAAGGTGATGGTGACGAATTTCGGTACCTTTCGGGTACTCGAGCGTGCTCCGCGACAGGGGATCAACCCTGCCTCGGGGGAGGCGGTGATCATCCAGGGGCATCGAGCGGTCAGCTTCCGCCCGGCTCCGTCGCTTCAAGAGATCGTGAATGGCTGAGCCTGGTGTCTCCCGGGCTCTTCCCAACCGCCTTCACAAGGTAGGCGTCGTATCGGACATCACAGGCCTGCCTGCCCATGTCCTGCGCTACTGGGAATCGGAGTTTTCCCTGCTGAAACCCGGCAAGACAAGGGGTGGGCAGAGGCTGTACACTGCTGAGGACATCGAGCTGATCCTGAGGATCAAGGAGCTGGTTCACGAGCAGGGCTTCACCATTGCCGGTGCTCGCCGGCGGCTGCAATCGGAGCGTGCGGGCGATAACGCCGAGGCAATGGATCAGGTGGCGGACGTGCTCGACTATGTTCGGCACGAGCTTCGCGCTATCCTGACTCTGATGGATGCCGATGATAAGCAGTAGTGCTCGGTAACCCCCGCGAGATTTCAAGGTCGGGACGTGGCGCAGCCCGGTAGCGCACTAGCATGGGGGGCTAGGGGTCGCTGGTTCGAATCCAGTCGTCCCGACCAGATTCCCGGGCGGGTGCGGTAGCTTTTGCCCCCCCGCCCGGGAATTCCCTTTTTGTGTGGCCGGGCATGCTATGACAGCCATTCCTCGCAGCGTGCAGTTGCTGAACTTCGTCGACAACTCAACCGGTGGGTCAATGACTTCCATCCTGGTCACTAACGATGACGGCATCCATTCCCAGGGATTGGTGAGCCTGGCGAACGCTCTCTCGGGGCTCGGCGAGGTGACGGTAGTCGCACCCGACCGAGAGAAGAGCGCGGCTTCTCATGCGCTGACCCTGCATCGACCTCTGCGCATCGATGCTTGGCGAGATCGCTACTATATGGTCAATGGGACGCCGGCCGATTGCGTCTATCTGGGCGTGGTCGAGGTGCTCGACAGGAGGCCCGATCTACTGGTTTCGGGTATCAACCGGGGTGCTAATGTCGGGGACGACGTAACTTATTCTGGTACGATTGCGGCCGCCTTCGAGGGCACCATCTTGGGCATTCCTTCCTTTGCCATCTCGCTCGTTGGAAACCAGCCCTACGACTTCAACAATGCCAGCCGCGTGGCCCGTGCGCTGGCAGAGAAGATTCTCGACCGCGGCCTGCCCAAGGACACCCTGCTCAACATCAATGTGCCGAGTGGTGAGATCAAAGGCGTTCGCACCACGCGGCAGGGCAAGCACATCTACGAAGAGCTGGTGCACGAAGGGGTCGACCCCCGAGGGAGCAAGTACTACTGGATCGGCAGTGGCGAGGCGCCACATGTCGACCAGGGAGCGGACACCGACTATATGGCGGTTCGAGATCGATACGTTTCCGTCTGCCCTCTGCATCTCGATCTGACCCACCACGACTCGCTCGAGACATTACGGCAGGACTGGGAGGGCGATCTCGAGGCGGCCTTGGACCTGGAGATCAGCTCATGAGCGAAGTATCCCCCCAACCCGCCACGCGTTGGCGCAATCCGATCCGAACGCTGTACGACTGGGTCCTGGGTTGGGCCGACCGTCCGGGTGGTCCCTGGGCGCTTGCCGCCTTCGCTTTCGCGGAGTCCTCGTTCTTTCTGATACCGCCCGACGTCTTGCTCATTCCTCTCTGCCTAGCGGCTCCCAGCCGTGCCCTCTGGTTCGCGACGCTCAGTACCGTGTTTTCTGTTCTGGGAGGGATGTTCGGCTACTTTATCGGAGCCGTGGCGTTCGACTCCCTGGGGCGGCCGGTGCTCGAGCTATATGGGCTGATGGATGGATTCGAGCGACTCAGAGAGTGGTACCAGACCTACGATGTGTGGGCCGTCGGAATTGCCGGGTTTACGCCGATTCCCTACAAGGTCTTCACGATCCGTGCCGGCTTTTTCGGCCTGAACTTCCCGGTCTTCGTGTTCGCCTCGACGATCGGGCGGGGCGGCCGTTTCTTCCTGGTGGCCGTTCTTCTGCGCCTGTTCGGCGAGCCGATTAAGGAGTTCATCGATCGCTATTTCAACTGGCTCACACTCGTAGTAGCCGTGCTCTTCGTGGGCGGTTTCCTCGTGCTAAACTACGGCATTCGCTGAGCTGAATTACCTAGGTCGGGGCGTAGCGCAGCCCGGTAGCGCACCTGCTTCGGGAGTAGGGGGTCGCTGGTTCAAATCCAGTCGCCCCGACCTTTTTTTTAGTCGTCGATGTAGGTGGGCTGCGGCTGTTCTCAAGCCGCCACCGCTCCCTCGCTCTCTCGGAATAACGCACCAGGAGAAGACCATGACCTCGGGCCCTGCTGAAGATACGCTGCGCGCAGCGATTCGCGACGTACCGGATTTTCCCAAGGAAGGAATCCTCTTCCGTGACATTACACCTCTCCTGCTCGATCCCGAGGCGCACCGTCTGGCGGTGGAGAAGTTGGCGGAGCCGTTCCGCGATGACCCTCCCGATCAGATCCTCGCCGTGGAATCGCGCGGCTTCATCTTCGGGGGAACGCTTTCATACATTCTCGGCTGTGGCCTCGTCATCGCACGGAAGCCGGGGAAGCTGCCCGCGGATACACATGAGGTTAGCTACGATCTCGAATACGGTACGGACACCTTGGAAGTCCACGCTGATGCTATTGAGCCCGGATCGAAGGTGCTCGTCGTCGACGACCTCCTGGCCACGGGAGGTACTGCCAAGGGGGCTCTACAGCTCGTGGATCAGTTGGGTGGCCGCGTGCACGGCATCATCTTCCTTATCGAGTTGACGGGCCTGGGGGGCCGGGATCAGCTTGGCGATGCGCCCGTGTATACCGTCCTCAAGTACTGAGCTGTACAATCACCCCATTCTCGCCAGGGTAGGTCAGGGTCTGGGTCATGGCACAGGCAATTCGAATCTCGGTCGGCGATGTGGAGCTGGACGGCTTGCTGAATGAGAGTGCTTGCGCGCGAGCAGTCGCCGAAGTTCTCCCACTGCAGTCGAAGTTTCGTGCCTGGGGCGACGAGATCTATTTCGACATTCCCGTGGACCACGGCCTGGAGAGAGATGCGCGGGAGGAGTTCGAGATCGGTGACCTCGGGTACTGGCCAGAAGGGAAAGCACTCTGCGTCTTCTTCGGCCCGACGCCCATGAGCCCGGGCGAGAAGCCGGTCGCCTACTCCC
>CALAKE010000032.1 GCA_937922775.1 uncultured bacterium
GCCTGCAGACCACCCACTTCAGGGAAGAAGCGCGCGAGATCATCCGCAATGCGGTGGGCGCGACCGAGGACGATGCCGTCATCTTCTGCGGCACGGGTGCCACCGGTGCAATCAACAAGCTCGTCGACATCCTGAATATTCGCATCCCCGGCAACTTGGAAGAAGAATACGAGCTCGCCCGTCAGATTCCGGACGAGGATCGCCCCATCGTTTTCGTTGGTCCCTACGAGCACCACTCGAACGAGTTGCCATGGCGCGAGTCGACCGCCGAGGTCGTGGCGATCGACCTCGATCCCGACGGCGGCATCGACTTGGGGCATCTCGAGAGAGAGCTGGACAAATACTCCGACCGCAAGCTCAAGATCGGTACCTTTTCCGCTGCTTCCAACGTTACCGGTGTCGTGTCGGATGTCAGGACCATCACCCGGATGCTTCACGAGCGGGGTGCCCTGGCGTTTTGGGACTACGCGTGTGCGGCACCCTACGTTCCCATCGAGATGAACTCGGCCTCGGCCTACCTGGATGCGATCTTCCTTTCGCCACACAAGTTCGTGGGCGGCCCGGGCACTCCAGGCATTCTGGTCGTCAAGAAAGCCCTGTGCACCAACCTGATCCCGACCGCACCGGGCGGCGGCACGGTGTCGTGGGTCGACCAGCAGGATCATCGCTATTCCGACAATGTGGAATCTCGCGAGGAGGGTGGTACGCCGGACATCATCGGTTCGGTCCGAGCGGGGATGGTATTTCAACTCAAGGACGCCATCGGCGTCGACTACATCCATGGCCGAGAAGAGCAACTCGTGAAGCGCAGTATCGAGGCCTGGAACGATCATCCGAACATCAGGATCCTCTGCACCAAAGATCGCGACAGGATCTCCATCGTCTCGTTCGTGATTCGGTACGGTGATGGTGACCAGTACCTACACTGGAACTTCGTCGTGCCACTCCTGAACGATCTGTTCGGCATTCAGGCTCGAGGCGGATGCTCTTGCGCCGGTCCCTATGGCCACCGATTGCTGGGGATCGAGCACCGGGCCTCGGAGGAATTCGAGAAGGTCCTGCAGCAAGGCTACGAAGGGGTGCGTCCTGGTTGGGTGCGGCTCAACTTCAACTACTTCATCTCCGAGCCCGTAGTTGATTTCCTCATCGATGCCGTGAGGTTTGTCGCCGACGAGGGCTGGAAGCTACTGCCGCAGTATGAGATGGACCCGGTGAGCGGCCTCTGGAGACACCGGCGCGGCTATCCCGAACCTCTGCTGAGCTTGAAGAACATCAGCTACGAGAGCGGCCGCATGGAATACGGATCGCACCACATTACGCAGCCGGAGAGCGTGCTTGCTTCCTATCTCAATGAAGCAACTCGTATCGTCGAAGAGGCTGTGGCGGAAGCCGGCAGACTGGACATCCCGGATCAAGAGCTACCCGGCGACTTCGAGCGTCTGCGGTGGTTCCCTCTGCCGGGCGAGGTGCTCGCCGATTTGCGGGTGCTTGACAAAACTCCGACGAGTAGGTCTCATTAAACCTGTTCTGCAAGGGAACTTCCTAGGGCGAGGCAAGCCGGCCTGGAGTGCTTCGCACCTGCAACGGAGGATGAGACCCCCATGGATCATCGCTACATTCGCCTTGCCTGCTGCCTGGCGACAATCGCCGGTTTCGTTGCACTCGGCGTCCTGGCCTGCGCGCCTGCCGAACCCGCCTTCGAACCCGAAATACCGGAGGTACCCGATCTGCCGCTCGGCTTGGACGCCAGCATGATGCAGATTCCGGAGGACAACCCGATTACTCCGGAGAAGGTCGCCCTGGGCTGGCAACTCTTCTATGACGGGCGCCTGTCGCTCGATGGAACCATCAGCTGTGCCTCCTGCCACCAGGCTGCACATGCATTCGGTGATCCAGAGCAATTCTCAACGGGCGTCGACAAGAACTTCGGCAACCGCAATGCCATGCCCATCACCAACTCGGCGTTCCACGCTGCTCAATTCTGGGATGGACGCACGCCGACCCTCGAGGAACAAGCACTGGGGCCGGTAGAGAACACGGTGGAGATGGCGAACCGGCTCGACAACATGATCGCGACTCTCAGCGAGATCCCCGGATACCGGCAGCAGTTCCTCACGGTATTCGGGAGCGAAGAGATCACAGGGGAGAACGTCGGGAAGGCGATTGCCACCTTCGAGCGTGTCATCCAGTCGGGCAACTCGCCCTGGGACCGCTATATCGCCGGAGACACGACGGCCGTTTCCGAGGCGGCTATTCGCGGCCAAGAGCTACACATGGGCAAGGCAGGCTGCTCGCAATGTCATCTGGGTGTCAACTTTACCGACGCACCGTTCGGTCTCTACCACAATATCGGCGTCGGCATGGATGCCGAAGAGCCTGATCTCGGTCGCTTTGTCGTGACCGGAGAAGAGGCCGACAGAGGAGCCTTCAAAACCCCGTCGCTGAGGGACGTTGCGCTGACGGCCCCCTACATGCACGACGGCAGCCAGGCGACCCTCGAAGAGGTCATCGAGTTCTACGACGTCGGCGGCCATCCCAACGAGTGGCTCGATCCCAAGATCAGTGTTCTGGAGCTGACCAAGGAAGAAGAAGCCGACCTGATTGCCTTCATGGAATCGTTGACAGGTGAGGTCCCGAGCTGGTCGAAGCGCGCGCCGGCTCTGCCGCCGAGCCCCGAAGAGGGCCAGTAGCGACTGACGCGGTCCTCCAGGGGCCTTTCAGCGCATTTGGGGAGTTGTCCCCAAGGAGTGAGCATTCGATATGCGCCCTCGCGGCGTTGCCGCGGGGCGTTGCTCTTGGGGGCACCCTTACCGATACCTGACCTGCTCCGTTGCCTCTTGCAGGCCCACCGTAAACGACTCGATCTCGCTCAGAGCCAGGATCGTGCGTCTCCCCGTGCCGTCCGGGTTGGTGGCGAGGATGACCACGTCGTCTTTGACCTCGACGATGTAGTCGAGGTGCCGGGAGCCGCTGCGAGTCTTGATCGGGATCTGCTGCCCCAAGATCTTCTGGAGCTCTTCATTCACGATTCAACACTCCGGTTCGCAGTGCTTGGATCTTCCCTTCGCACAGGTCCTAGTCGATTTCAAAAACGACCAGGGTGAAAATACCGAGCCGCTCAACCTGGACAACAACCGGCGATAACGGCAGTAGCGCCTGAATCTCCCTCTTCAAGTCCACCAGGTTCATCACCGTCTTGCCGTTCACGGTGTGAATGACATCGCCGGGAGCGAAGCCGGCGGCCTGGCGAGACCCGGCTTGCCGCGCCCCCACAATTACACCCGAGTTGATCCGCAGGTTGGGCAGCATGCGGGCGATATTCTCGTCGAGATCGAGGCACAGCAGACCGATCTTCTCGACTAGATTTTGCTCCGGCGTGACCATCGCGGCGAACTGATTCTCCTGGTTGGGACGCTCTACGACCTGCACCTGCAAGTTCTGAGATCGACCGTCTCGAAGGACCTCGACGGCTACCGTCGAGCCGATCTCCTTGCGATACAGGTTGACGCGGAACTGACGAGCATTCTCCATGGGCTTGCCGTCGAGCGACACGATGATGTCCCCGTGATGAACACCGGCCATGGCAGCCGGCGCGCCCGGGTAGACGTCGCTGACGATCACGCCCCAGTCACGCGGCAAGCTGAGGGCCTTCGCCATCAGCGGCGTGATGGTTTGTGCGTTGACGCCGAGAATGCCCCGGCGGACCCGGCGGTTCTCACGAATCTCCTCGTAAACGAAGCGAACGATATTGCTTGGTGCGGCAAACCCGATGCCCTCGTTGCCTCCAGACTGCGAGAAGATCATGGTGTTGATGCCTATGACCCTGCCGCGAGTGTCAACCAACGGACCGCCGCTGTTACCCGGATTGATCGGCGCGTCGGTCTGCAAGTAGATCATCGGGTCTTCCGGGCGAAGCTGCCGGGCCGAGGCGCTCAGCACGCCCAAGGTCACGGAGCTCTCGAGGCCGAACGGGCTGCCGAAGGCGAGAACGATCATTCCGGGGCCCGCCTGGTCGGAGTCAGCGAGCTCGAGATACGGGAGACCTTCGCGCTGCACTTTCAGTACCGCCAAATCGGTCTCGGCATCGGTTCCGACGACCATGGCGCCGACAAGCTCGCCGCTCGGCTTGAGGATCGACCGACCGCTTCCTTCGCCGCCCAGGGCGGCCGGCAGCCGGACCTGTACCCGACGGGCACCCTCGACAACGTGGGCGTTGGTGACGATGTAGCCGGAGGGGTCCACGATGACCCCGGAGCCGCCGCTTTCACGGGTCGCCAGCAGCGCGCGCGAGCTGCCGTCGATTGGCGCGTAGCCAGTAACGATGATCTCTACGACCGTCGGCAAGACCTCGGCTGCGACGGTCTGGAGCGAGGCGCTCAGATCCGTGAGCTGCACCTGCTGGGCCGCGCCTGCGGGCACCCCTTGTAGGATCAGCCCGGTGCTCACCAGCAGAGCCAAAACCAGCCTCGCGGCGAGCGATCGGAATGGATGGTTTGGTACCGTTCTGTAGCTCCTGTGATCCATAATGCGAGTCGTCTCCGTGTAGTGTTAGGGTGCCGCGCGGCCTTCAGCCTATGACTCCACTCCGCATGAGAACAACCAGCATCCCATGAATCCCATCACGCTGCTTTCCCGATGGCTGGACATCCGCCCGGGCGAGCTGCGTCCGGTCACCCTATCGTTCATGGGGGCCTTCTGCGCCATTGCGTTCTTGATCCTCGCTCGCTCACTCCGGGAGGCGCTCTACCTGACCAGTTTCGACGTTACAACCTTGCCGTACATTACGATCGCCGTCGCCGTCCTCGGCTTACCGACGGCCGGTGCGTTCACAGCCGTTATGGCGCGAATCGAGCCGCGAGCCGCCTTCAATTCGACGCTGATCCTGGTGTCGGCCGGCCTTCTGGTGCTTTGGCCCCTTATCTCGCTATCGCCGGCAGCCGTTGTGGCGTTCTATCTGTGGACCGCCCTCGGCACGTTGCTCGTTACTTCCGGCTTCTGGGTCGTGACCTCGGAGCACTTCGCCCTGCGGGAGGCGAAGCGTCTGTTTGGGCTCATCGGCGCTGGCGGCACGCTCGGAGCGATGATTACGGGGGTATCGCTCCGCTACCTGACTCAGCGCTTTGAAACGACTCAGCTGATTCCTGTCTTGGTCGGCGTTCTCGCCGTGCTCCTGCTCTTTCAGGCGCTGCTCGGCACGCGCCCCCGCGCCGCGACGACTGAGGTGCAAGAGGTAGACAGCACGGAGGGGAGAACATCGATTCGGCAGGGACTCAGTCTCGTGTGGCAGACGCCCCATCTCCGCACCATAGCTCTCGTCGTCTTCGCGGCGACCATCGCGTCGACCCTTCTCGACTACCAATTCAAAGAGCTCGCCAGCAGTACACACACGACGAGCGAGGGGCTCGCGGGGTTCTTTGGCGCTTTCTATGGCTGGACCGGCGTCATCTCACTACTGATTCAGGTGCTGCTGGCTTCACGCTTTCTGGCCGTGGCCGGGGTGGCAGCGAGTTTGTCCGTGTTGCCGACCCTCCTCGTTGCGGGCTCGGTGGCCATGTTGTTTTCACCCGGGCTTTTCCTCATCACCCTGGTTCGCGGTGCCGACTACTCCCTGCGCAAATCACTGCACCGGTCGGTCCTCGAGTATCTATACGTGCCCATCCCTTCTCTGTTGCGCCGCAAGACCAAGACGATCATCGACTCGGTTGTCGACAGCGTCGCAGGAGGAGCGGGTGCGATCATCCTCTTCCTCTGGGTGACCCTGGGTGGGCTGTCTTCCCGCTACCTCTCGGTCTTCATCATTCTTTTCTCCCTGGCCTTCCTGGCTCTCGCATTCCGCATGGGCCAGGCCTACATGCAGACTTTGGTGGCCAGGTTGAAGGAAGGTGAGGCGGCCTATGCAGATCAAGAGCGCGTCGAGATGGGATTCGACGGCAAAGACCTTTTGACAACGACGCTGACGCAGTTTGATCTGAAGGAACAGCTCTCACGGGCCGGAGTGGTGCTGGATTCTTCTCAGTTCCTGGTTCCAGAGGCGGAGCTCCGAGAAACAGAGCAGCCGTCGACGACGCTGGACAAAATCGCCTCGTCCGATCCCTCGGTTCTGGAGAAGGCGCTGCAAGAGGCGGACGATTGGAATGAAGAGCACGTGGCTCCACTGGTGCGCCTCTTGGCCCGTAGCGCTTACTACGATCGGGTCGGGCAAATCCTCGTCCAAATCGGTGAGCCCAGCCTGAGCCACCTCGCCGAAGTCGTTCAGGACGAGAATGCCGACTTCGTCATCCGTCGGCGGATCCCGCGAATCCTGGCCGAGCACGACCACGGCAAGGCTGACGAGGCGTTGTTAGCCGCCCTCAGCGCCGCCCGGTTCGAGGTTCGATACCGTTCCGGCGTCGCGTTGGTCCGGCGCCGCAGCAAGGGAATGGCGACACCTCCGATCGATTGGGAGACGATCGTCTGGCAGGCAATCGACACCGAGGTCAGCAGGGAGCGACCTGTTTGGGAGCTGCAAAGGCTCCTCGACGGTGACGAAGCGGGAGTCGATGATTTTGTGGAAGAGCGCGTCGGCGTGCGAGGAGAGCTCAGCCTGGAGCACACCTTTCGACTCCTGTCGCTGGTGCTCGATCACGAGGCCGTTCGTACCGCTTTCCATGGCGTGCTTCTCGATGACGTCTCGCTCAAGGGCATCTCTCTCGAGTACCTCGAGCAAGTAGTGCCCCCGGAAATCCTCAGGAAGCTGTGGCCATTCATCGGCGATATCAGCGAACATCAGCGCAAGAAATCCACTCGCTCGCTCGATGACGTTGTTTTCGACCTCTCCAAGACCGGAGCCACACTGTTCGTTGGCGCAGACGAGAAGGCGGCGCTGAGGGCAGCGCTTGAAGGCTCGGGCAAACGAGGAGAGGCCAGAGGCGAGCCAGGAGAAAGCTCGGGCAAGAAAGAAGCGAGCTCTGGGCAGGGCGATGGAGACGAAGAGGAGGCAGACTAATGGCACCCGAGGCCAAAATTGCGGCTCTGATCGAGGGCACCCGACCCGGATTGGGATCGGAAACGGCAGATCTCCTGCGCGGCCGCCTGAAGATCGGGGCGCCACTTCTATCCATCACTGTCGCCTTGTTCACGCTCCATGCCGCGTTTTTCGGCCACACGGAGTATCCGCTCCGGTACGGTGCGCTGATCACCGTGATCTTCGCGGTGCTCAGTGGCTTTCTGTGGAGCCGCAGGCCGTTGACCTTGGGCCAACTCCGCCTCGTGGAGCTGATCCTTTTCGGTCTCATGGCGTTGAATTATGTGGCCAACCAGTACGTCGATGCACTGCGCTGGGCCGATCAGGGCCATGCAGCGGAGACCATGGCGCGTATCACATCCACCCGGCAGGCCGCCTACGCCATCATGGCCACCTACGCATTGTTCATCCCCAACACGTGGCGCCGGGCGTTCGTGGTTCTGACAACAATGGCCTTCCTCCCGGCGCTGGTACCTCTGGTCATGCGGGTCCACGACCCTGAGGCCTATACGCTGCTTCGTTCGGGGATGGGGGTGGAGGCGTGGACCTACGTTGCCATCTGGATGATCGTCGGCGTTGCCATTACGACTGCCGGCACGCACATCATCCAGGTCCTGCGCGTTGAGGCCTACGAGGCCAGGCAACTTGGCCAATATCGGCTTACCGAGAAGATCGGCGCGGGCGGGATGGGTGAGGTTTGGAAGGCCGAGCATCGGTTACTGGCGCGCCCTGCGGCGGTCAAGTTGGTCAAGCCCGAGATGCTTGACGCCAAGACCGCTGACGAGGCACACACGACCCTGGGTCGATTCGAAAGAGAGGCGCAGGCGACCGCGTCTCTGAGGTCAGTGCACACCATCGAGCTCTACGATTTCGGCATCACCGAAGACGGGGTTTTCTACTACGTCATGGAGATCCTCGACGGCCTCGATCTCGAGAACCTGGTGAAGCAGTTCGGACCCCTCTCGGCCGCCCGGACCGTGTACCTCCTGCGACAGGCCTGTGACTCACTGGCTGAAGCTCATGAGCACGGTCTGATCCACCGTGACATCAAACCCGCCAACATCTTCACTTGTCGAATGGGGCGAGCTTACGACTTCGTCAAGATCCTCGATTTTGGCCTGGTTAAGTCAGATCCGAACCAAGGGCTGGCCGACGCCGAGTCGCTTACCGTCGAAGGAATGACCGCCGGCACGCCGGCTTTCATGTCTCCCGAGCAGGTTCTTTCCAAACCCCACCTCGACGATCGCTCCGACATCTACTCGCTCGGCTGCGTCGCCTTCTGGATGCTCACGGGTCAGTATTTGTTCAAAGGCGACACCCCGATGGAGGTGGCCGTGCATCAGGTCAACACCGAGCCTCCGTCGCCCTCCGAGCGCGCCGAGATCGAGATTCCCGCCGATCTCGAGCAAGTGGTCCTCAACTGCCTCCAGAAGGACCCGAACAAGCGACCCTCCAGCGCCGCTGTGCTGGCCGAGATGCTCGTTAAATGTGAGAGTGCCTCGGGGTGGACCGAGACGGATGCGCGGGCGTGGTGGGAGCTGCACATGCCCGGCGCCGCGCCGGCGTCGCCTTCGGACCTGCCGACTCAGGCTGAGTAGAGGATGCGCTTCTGGTAGCGAAGAGGCTGCCATGACGGACAGCAGGCTGGCCAGGTAGGAGGAAGCCAGGGGAGCCCCTTGGACTCCCCTGACCATGATGCCTCTTACTGCTTGCTCTTCAGGAACTTCAGCAGATCGCTGTCGGTCGTGAGGATCATGATGCTGGACGAATCCGCAGTGATCTCGTACGTCTCCAGGCTCTTCATGAAGGCGTAGAAGCTGGCGTCGCGGTTGTACGCCTCGGCGTAGATCGCCGTGGCCTCCGCATCGGCCGTACCCCGGATCTCCTGCGCGGTCCGGTATGCCTCCGACGTGATGCGCTGCAGCTCACGCTCCCTCTCGCCTTGGATTCGAGCAGCCTCGCCCTCGCCCTCGGAGCGGTACTGTTCGGCGATGCGCTGACGCTCCGCGATCATGCGAGCAAAAACGTCCTGCTGCACTTCCTCGATGTAGTTGATCCGCTTGAACCGGAGGTCGAGGATCTCGATACCTAGGTCCCGAGCCCTCTCGGACGCTCGCGTCAGGATCTCGCGAGTGATCGCCTCGCGACCCACCTCGATCTCCTGCAAGATGGTTGCTTCACCCTCACCCTCAACCACCTCGGCCGGGATCTCGTCGGGGTCGCGATTGCTGCTGCGCACCACTTCCACCAGATCATGTCGTGCTACGGCGTTCCGAGTTTCGCCGTCGAGGATGTCGTCGAGTCGTGTCTGGGCACCGGATTCATCGCGAACGCGCTGGAAGAATAGCAATGGATCGCTGATGCGCCAGCGTGCGTACGTGTCAACGGTTATGAAGCGCTTGTCCCGCGTGGGCACCTGGTTCGGGTAGCCGTCCCACTCCAGAAAGCGTTTATCGAACTTGTTGGCAACCTGGATGAAAGGAACCTTCACGTGCAGTCCGGGCTCG
>CALAKE010000033.1 GCA_937922775.1 uncultured bacterium
CTCCGCGTAGCATTTGACGACGCTACGATCCTGATACCAGGGGAGCTGTTCAGCTCAGCAGGGCGGCGTCGAAATGGCGCCTGCCTGGCTCCGGGTGCCTCTGATCCAACAATAGCTGGCCCGAGGTTCAGAGGGTAGTCAGGCGCGGGCCCAGGATCAGGCCGAGCGCCGGCGGCTCCAGCCGGGGCCGAAAAATGCGCCTGTGCTTGTCCTGTTGGCCGCGTGCGCCGGCGCGCACCTCCCGCCGCCGCCTACCCGATCATGCTCTTGAGGGCATCGATGAACTGCTGGATCTCTGCAGCCTCAGGAGAATCGGGCTCTTGCTCGAGGAACAACTCGAAGTGATCGACGGCTTTCTGGTACTCGCTGGTGCGGGCATACGCATAGCCCAGGTTCTTGTGCGCCTGGGGAAAATCAGGCCGAAGCTGGACGGCCATTTCGAGCTCGGCGATGCCACCCTCGACATTGCCTGCCTCGATCATCATCGCACCCATGTTGTAGTGCGACTCCGGATCCTTTGGACCCGTCGCCTGGGCTGCCTCGACCTCGGCCGCGGCAGCCTCTTCGTCGCCCATCTCTCTATACACCTGGGCGAGGGCCAGCCGGGCGGCGGCGCTGTCGGGAACTCGCCTCAGCCATTCATCGAACTGAGCCTTGGCTTCCTCGAGACGCCCCAGAGCCAGGTAGCTATTGCCCATATTCTGCGCGATCGCCGCAAGACTGTCGTTATTCTGCTCGTTGTCGTCAATGTTGGAACGGGCCTGCTCCATGAACTGAATCGACTCTTCGTGATTGCCCGCTTCGAATGCCGCGACACCCATGGAATATGCGTCGCTCGCCTCGGTCGCACGCAGCACCTCTTCCGACAGAGTGTCGGCTTCCATAACGATGTCGTTCCGATTGCGGCCGCGCCTGATATTGACCTCCAGCGCAGTCGGAACGTAGCCCTCGAGCGTAGCCACAATGCGAACCCAGGCAACTCGGACATCGCGGGCGAAATACTCGCCCTCGTCGTCGGTTGTCAATTCGACGGGCTCTACGGGGACGACCGTAGGATCCTGGTGGAGCATCGAGATAACGACCGTTACGCCCTCGAGCGGATTGCCCTCGGCGTCGGTGACCATGCCGGAAACGCGGGCGTTCTCTTGTGGAGAGTCGTACGGCAGTGGCTCGCTGACAGCTCCGGCCGAGACAGGGAGGGCAACGGCCAGAACCAAGGTCAGGCCCGCGAGCATTGCATTTCTGAGGCATCGACGCGACAGCATGACAAATCCTCCTCCACGTAGCATTGATGACCGCTGGGAGTCTGAAATATCTGTTTCTGAGAGGCCCCGCCGAGTCCTCCGGGGATCCTTCGCCCGAGGTCCACTTGAAGCTGAGTCTCTCAAATCCAACAATAGCTGGCCAGAGGTGCAGAGGGTAGCCTGTTAGGGTACCTGCAGGCTCCTTGGATGTAGGCGACTTCAGGTGCCGCGTCAGGCTTCTCTCGCGCTCGATCGACCGCGATCGTAGCGACCGCGACTGAGGTCTATCGAGGGCAGGCTAACCCCATGATCTCCCCGAATAATCTGCTGCGCATGAGACGAATCGCGACGTTCTTGATGTTGCTGGCCTTGGCTGCGCCGGCAACGGCATGGCCCGGAGATCCCGCTCGCTCGATGTCGGCGGACGGCATGACATCTCGGTCGAGAGAACTCCAAGACTCGACATCGGACCCCGAGGTGAAGATTGTCACACCTCGTTCTGATCGGCCGCTGCCGAATCCGATCGTCATCCAAGCCCTCGTCAGGTCGCCTGTATCGAGGCCGATCAGCGGTGTGGTTGCGTACTTTGATGACCAGGAGCTCGCCACACTGACTGAACCGCCATATCGCTGGATCGTCTCCCGCGCCGCCAGAGCTTCGCTCGCACACGTTCGCGTGATTGCAACAGACTCGGAGGGTCTGGTCGGCGGCGACGAGGTGATGGTGGCGGGGACGCCCGGACTCGGTTTCGAGGCCGAAGTCCCAGCGGTGAGCCTCAACGTTGGAGCGCTCGACGAGCGTGGCGGGTTCGCGCTCGACTTGAAGCCGCAGGAGATCGTCTTGCGCGACAACGACATCGAGCAGGAGATTCTCGATTTCACCCGTACGGATGCTCCGCTGCGGGTGGCAGTCCTTGTCGACCACAGCGGCAGCATGGGCGGAAAGATGGCAGACACCGTCGAAGCTCTGGTGGGGTTCCTGCGGCGCCTGGAGCCCGGTGACCAGGTCAAGCTCATGGGCTTCAACCACAGCGTCACCTCCTACACGCCGTTTACCGACAGGCACGACATGGTGGCGAACTTCGCGCAGGGCATTCAGGCCGAAGGCGGGACGGCTCTCTACGATGCCCTGCTCTACGCCTATCGCCAGCTCGAGCCGTATGAGCTCGCACGAGAGCGGCGCGTGATCTTCCTGCTCACTGATGGAAAAGACAGGGAGAGTCGGACCACGGCGGAGCCAGCCCTCGAGTTGGTACGCGCGGGAGGCGTCACCGTCTTCGCGCTGGGGCAGGGCGAAGCCCTCCGCGATGAGGATCTCCGCGAGGTGATTCTCGACATCACCCGGACAACCGGTGGAGACGCCTACTTCGAAAGTGATCGTGGCCGGTTGCGAGAGAGCTTCAACGAGATCGCTCAGGCGATGAGAGCTCTGTATTTCGTCTCGTACCGGCCCTCTGACTCAACCCCTGGTTGGCACGAGATCACCATCGAGCTCGGGCGGCCGGGATTGCGGGCCCGCCACAAGCCGGGGTACCAGCGCGGCGTTGGAGGATCCCGTTGATCCGTTCCGCCCTGCCACCACGGTCGATCGCGAGGGCACCTCTCGTCGCGGCCATCGCTACGGCCATATTGATCTTGTCGCTCTCGCCGTCCTCGCTGGGGCAGGAGGAACACGACGCCCGCGTTGGCGAGGTCCTCATTCCTGGAGGAGAAGGATTCATACGTTCCGTTTTGGGGATGGCTCCGAGAGATCTGGACCGCTACGGCCAAGGATTCCTCGTCGAGGTAGTCAACCAGCTTTCTCAGCCGACAGCCCTCAACTACCCGGCGCGCCTGCGACGCACTCTGGATGATCTCGAGGATCTGCGGCGATTCCTGGCGGATCTTGAAACCAGGTATGGCGAGACCGTTGCTCGCCTTTCGACTCCAGGCTCTCATTCCCACCGCCGTGCGGTGGAGCTGCTTGCGTACTTCGGGCTCCGCGTACGTGAGGAGGGCGGCGCGGCGCGGCATGAACGCGACGACTCCGAGGAGGCTCTGGGGCGGCGCCGGCTACTCGCCCAATTGGGTGTCTCGCTGCCGGTCCAGATGCAACTGGGGGTAACAGGTCAACCGATCGTTCTGGAAATCCACGACACACCGTCCGTCATTCCCTTCGGGATCGATGCCTGGCGGCAACAAGTCTTTGATGACGATGTCGGCTCGGACAATATGTTGCGAGCTTTCATCGCGGATGCTCGCGCTCGCGACGTCCTCCTCGCGTATGCGCAGATGGACCGGCAAACGCGAGATCTACTGTACGAGGAGATCGGCCTCCGCGCAGTACACCAGGACGACGCATGGGCACAGGGGCTCCGGCGCCTGGCTCCATATCTGAGAGCGCAGGACGGTGCTTTGTTGCTGCCCGGCGATGACCGCGCCGCGTGGGAGACCATCCTCGAGCCCTGGGAAGACACCGCCGAGCTGGTGGAGAGGGCATCGATGGCAGGTGGCGGGCGAGCGGCACACTTGTGGCGAGCGCTTTCGTTGGTGCCGAAGCCTCGTGCCCGCTACTTGCTGACCTTGAACGGGGAAACCAGAGAGGATCGTACCGTATGGGCGTCGCGCCTCTACCTCAGTATCCGCACTCCCGAGTTCGGTGATCCCATCCGCTGGCCAGATGACGCCGCCGAGCTCTTCATGGGTCTTCGTCTCGATCCTGTGGCCGGCGGCCTGGCGTGGCCTGGGGGGGCACGCGCGTGGCTAGCTGCCGTCCGTCGGCCTGAAGGCTCCCTGCACGATCCTGGTGCTCTCGACGAGCTTTTCGAAGAGCTGGATTCAGAGCCCGACTCCGGCCCTGTGGCCGATTCCGTGTTGTTGCTCACCTTGCTGATGGATTTTGACCCGCGCGGCGAGAATACCCCGGCGATTCGTTCCTTCCTCGCGGTGTCGGAAGCGCTTCGGTATCAGCCGGAGGAGACAGTCAGACGGGCCGTGCCCCTTCTGTACCGCGATTATGATCGATTCGGTCGTGCCTACGGCTTCCTCACCGTGCCTACCCCGCTGGCTCCCCTGACCGTCGAGAAGTTCGCAGCGTATCTGCATCGAATCGACTCCGTGCAACGCAGCAGCTTGCGCATCGATACCATACGCCAGCACCAAGCGACCCTGATCCTGCTACACCGGCTGCTGGTGAATGACGTCATACCCGAGGAGGATCGTGACTCCCTCCTGCAACGCCTGTTCGACGTCGAGATCGAGCCGGAGGAAGGCTCCGGCATGGATGCCGCTGAGGAGATGGCTACCGAGCAGCCGCCGGCGCGGGGCACCGATTACGGCACTGCCCTCCTCGAGTTCTTAGGCTCGGATCTGGTACCAGCTGTGGGCCGCAAGCTTGTGGACGAAGGCTGGCAAGGCGATCCCACTGATGCACGCGCCGTACTCGCAGCCGGACTGGTCGGGCAGTTGGCGCGTGCTCCTGTCGAGGTCCAGGGCATTCTCTTCGAGTACGCGCCAACCGTGAGTCAGAGCCACCTGCTGGAAAGGCACCTTCGTCAGCAGCAGACACCGCCGCTCGAGCTGCTGTTCCAACTCGATGCCCTAGTCACAGAGATCGGCACGCTGCCGACAACCGAGGGACTCGCCGAGCCAGCTAGTCTGACGACTGCTGACCAGCGTCGGATGCTCGCCCTCGCCGACCAACTCGAGTCAATGCTCGCCGAGCTCCGAGAGCCACTCCCCCCGGGAGTTCTCGAGACTGACGGTGACGAGGCCGCTCCAGTACCAATCCCTCGGTCCAATCTGTTCGATCGTGGTGAGTCGCTGGCGCAGCAGCTCCGTGAAGGATCACTGCATCCGGTCGCTGCGATCAGCACGCGGCGAGCAATTACGTCGTTCCTGGGAGATGCCCTTGTCGGCTGCGTCTATGCCCTCCATCTGGGAGACCCAGACGCCGTCATCTATCAGCGTCGGCATTTGTCGTGGTTGCATCGGCGCGGGCCGGAAGAGGTCCCGGGTGGCATGCCTCTCTCTCTCTACGGCCCGTGGGCGCTGACCGCTGAGAGTAGGGCTGCGGATGGAGGGCACCGGCTGATCAACAGCCTCTATGGAGTCGCCGGGATCCTCGGCCATTGGAACCTCGAACTGACCTTGCCTGACGAGCTTGCCAGCGTGGATCCGCTCGCGGAAGAAGCCTGGGGAGGCATGCTGGGAGACCTTCACTACACGGCGTTCGACCGCGAGACTCGGGGGGTCGTGATTCGGCGCCACGCTCGGGGTGAGGCGTGGATAAGGGCCGCGGTTGATGCCCGTGATCCCAACCTGGTACCAGCGTTCGCGGCACCCGGAGAGACCGCCATCGAACCTCACCGGTTGGCCGAGACCCTGCGTCCTCTGTTGGCCCCATTCGAGCACCAGCGTGTCACCGATGCTATCGAAGCAGGAGAGGAGCAGCTTGCCCTGCGCCTCGTCTCTCCGGGCAACCGGTACTTGCTGGCTCGGGCGGCCGACGGCGGCGATGCCAGCACCTCTGCCCGTGCGCGCTGGGCCATCGATCAGGTTGCGGGCATGCCCGTCGGTAGGGCCGGCGATTACCTCGGCCTCGGCCACCCGCCTGATGTTCCGCAGGGCGAGGTCGGCGATAATCTGAGGGACCCACGCATCTACACCCGCCTGCTCGATATTCGCATCCGCCTCGCGGTCGAGCTGGAGAGGCAGGGCCTGCCGAGCGCTTTGGATGCTCGATTGTTGACGTATGCCATGGCTGAGGTCTTGAGCCACGCTCCACCGGTGGTGGTCGATAGATGGCGAGGCATTCTTGATGCCCTCGATAGAGGGATATCGGAACAGTCAGTGAGAATGTGGATCCTCGACATGGCCTTCGCTGACGAGCTCCTGCTGCCCGGCGAGACGATGACGCCAGACTCGCGACGGTATCCT
>CALAKE010000034.1 GCA_937922775.1 uncultured bacterium
GCGAGCATGAGCGGCCGCTGCACGACCTCAGGCCTATTATCCGCGTCAGGGTCCGCCGAGGGCACTTCGAAGGAACCCGGCTCGAAGGGGATGAAGCGGAATCCTCCTTCATTGGCGAGGAAACGCAATCCTCCCTCCGTCGACAACACCAGGTCCAGATAGGAATCGTTGTTCCAGTCAGCAACCTCGATATCCGCGTTGGCACCGCCAGTCAGACTCGACAACCCGGCTGCTTCCACCGGCAGGAACGTCCCCTGGCCGGTGTTGCGCAGCACGGTGAACCCCGCGGACGCCGCCAGAACGATGTCGAGATACCCGTCGTTGTCTAGATCCTCGACGATTGCGGCCCTTGTCCCCCCCGGCCCCGCAGCGCCCGCGGCGGTGGCGATATCTCTGAAGCGCCCGGCCCGCAGGTTCGTGTACAGGGCATTGCTCTCGCCACCCCAGACGTACAAGTCGACGTCGTGATCCACATCAAAGTCCCCCCATAGGGCCCCCAGAGATCGGCGCGCAGAACCCATCCCCGCGGCCTCCGTCACATCCAGAAAGACACCACCGCCCTGGTTGCGGATCAGCCGGTCGGAGACGGGCACCCCGTCCAGAGCATCATGGGTGATCAGCACGTCGAGATCGCCGTCATGGTCGTAGTCGACCCAGAGGACGGATGTTGGCGATCCGCCCGCGGGCAGAGCCCCTGCATCGACCTCCTCGAACAGCGGTGTCATCGTCGCAGGAGACACTGGCCGCGCCTCCTCTGTGCCGAGATCCCCCATGCTGTTGCGCAGCAAGATGTCGCCTTGCGGACTTGCGATGTAGAGGTCAGGCCAGCCGTCGCGATCGAAATCCCCGGCGCCCGCCGGCCCAGTGGGAGCCGCCAAGGGTTGCGGTTCGAGCCCCGAGGGAGAGGACAGCCACACCGTGCCTTCGGAGGCCGTAGCGACTACATCGGGGTGTTCATCGGCGTTGAAATCGCTGACCACCAGGTGATAGGGGCGTCCGGGTAATGCATCGATGGCGGGCCGCTCCTGCATGCTCAGGGACCCAGCGTTGGCGGCCATCGACGGAAGCAGGCTCGAGCTCGGCACCCTGATCTGAGCATGGATGCTTTGTTCTAGAGCGACCGGCGCCCGAGCGGCCTGGGAAAGGCGTCGAATCGAGATCCGGTAGTCCTCGATCTCCGGCTCGGCAGCCTCCCGCTCACCACGTCTGAGAAGAATCTGGAAGTGCTGATACAGGGAGCTAACGTAGTGCTGTAGGGCGATATCGAACCCCAACGCCGTCACTTGGTCGAATTCGGCGAGTGCCGCGTCGGTATCACCGAGCTGTGTGTAGACGGCCCCCAGGTTGTAGTTGATCGCCGGGTCGGAGGGATCGAGTTGCTGGGCGCGTTCGAGCTCCTCTCGCGCGACCTCGAACTGTCCGGCGCGCTTGGCGATGAGCCCTGTGAGGAACGGCACGCCGGGATGGGAGTCGTCACGCGCTCCCGCCTCTCGGAGAGCCTCCATCGCTCCCTCATGATTGCGATCCCGAAAGCGCGCCAAGGCGAGGTTGAGGTAGTCCTGCGCCGTCGCGTCCGGGCTCTCTACCACCTCGGAAAAGATCTGCGTTGCCTGAGCGTAGAGCTTCTCCTCGAATTGCGCCTGGCCGCGATTGCGTAGCTGCTGAAGCGCCACCTGACCAGAGTCCGCCTCCTGAGATCCGGCTAATCCCGTCAGTCCCCAGATAGCCACCAAGGTCACACTGGCGGCAAATGCCAGGGTCCCCCGACCAGACCTCAGAATCATACGTGCAGTCATCTTTCCGCCTTGTCCCCTCGGTGGTTCAGGGTCCGCGCCCCGACAGGATGCATCAGTGTATCAACAGAGGGGGCGGACGGCATGTGGACCCGTGTGATATAGAAATGCTTCATGCGCATCCTCCTCGGCGTAGTGGTTGGGATCTTGATCGGTCTGGCGATCGCTCACTTCTGGGGCGTCCCTCTCGACTGGCTCGTTATCGATGGCGAAACCGGTGAAGCCGTCGGCGACGTGGCAATCACCGCCTCGGTACGCGCCGCCATTGCACTACAGAGAGACTTCGATCTGTTCGGCGGCATCAAGGTGAGCACCGAGCGGGGTGTCGTCACCTTGAAAGGCTCGGTGGCCGATGACGACCAGAGGCGGCTGGCAGGCTTGATCGCCCAGGGCATCGAGGGGGTCCGCGAGGTAGTCAACGACCTCGAGTTGGCGGGATCCAACACCCGGGAGTCGAGATGAGCCCTCTGATCGTCACTATCCTGTGCTTTGCCGCGTATCTCATTGCGTACACGTTCTACGCACGTCTTCTGGCTCGTCGCATCTTCGGGCTCAGCGATTCGTTGCCGACGCCCGCACACACCCTGCGCGACGACATCGACTACGTGCCCGCCAACAAGTTTGTCCTGTTCGGCCATCACTACGCCTCGATCACCGGGCTCTCGCCCATGCTGGGCCCGGCGATTGCAGTGATCTGGGGCTGGGTGCCTGCCATGTTGTGGGTGGTGCTGGGGGCGATTTTTGTCGGGTGTGTTCACGACTTCGGCTCGCTAGTCGTGTCGATCCGAGCCCGTGGCATGTCGATCGGCAAGGTGGCGGAGGGTCTCATCGGCAGGCGTGCCAAAAGCCTCATGCACGTGATCATCTTTTTCCTCATCGCCCTGGCGATGGGTGTGTTCGTGCATGTAGTAGCGCAGCTCTTCTCCCCGGACTTCTATCCGGAAGCCGTGATGCCAACCGCAGCCCTCATGCTCATCGCCGTGGTGATGGGTGTCGTGATCTACCGGATGGAATGGAAGATCCCGCCAGTAACTTCGATCGGCTTCATTGCCATGTTGGTGCTCGTCTGGGTCGGCATGGGCGTGCCGGTGGTCGGGCCTTCCATGGGTCAGTGGAAGTGGATGCTGTTGGCGTATGCCTTCGCAGCCAGCGTGCTGCCGGTGTGGATGCTGTTGCAGCCACGCGACTACATCAACAGCCTGCTGCTGTATCTGGGTCTGGCGGGCATGTACATCGGTCTGCTGGTCAGCCGGCCCGATTTCGTCGCACCACCACTCGACCTGAGGCCGGAGGGCGCGCCACCCATCTTCCCCTTTGTGTTTATCGTCATCGCCTGTGGAGCCGCCAGCGGCTTCCATGCGCTGGTCTCTTCCGGCACCACCGCCAAGCAACTCGACAAAGAAACCGATGCGCGCTTCGTCGGCTATGGCGGCATGATCGGGGAGTCGCTCCTGGGCCTGATGGCGGTGCTCGCATGCACGGCCGGCTTCCACACGCATCAGGACTGGCTGTCCCACTACCGGAGCTGGCACACCGCCGAGGGTCTAGGCGCCAATATCGGCGCGTTCATCACCGGGACGTCACACTTTCTCTCAGGGGTAGGCATTCCTGTCGAGCTCGGTAGCACGTTCGTGGCCGTGATCGTCGTCTCGTTCGCCTTGACGACCCTGGACTCGGCCACGCGCCTGTTGCGCTACAACATCGCCGAGATCGGAGAAACGGTGAAGATGCCCATTCTCGGTAACCGATTTGTGGCTTCCGTGCTGGCTGTCCTCGCGATCGGCTTCTTCGCCTTCTACGAGTTCGAGGGGCGCGCCGCGGGCCTGGTGCTATGGCAGCTATTCGGTACAACCAACCAGCTCATGGCCGGCCTGGCTCTGCTGGCAATCACCCTTTACCTGTTACGGCGCCGCAAGCCCATCCGCTACACGCTGGTACCGATGCTGTTCATGCTGCTCACGACGCTCACCGCGATGATCAGCAAGCTCCAGGACTTCTGGGAGGCGCGAGATTGGGTGCTTTTGGGCACCGGCGGGGCGATCTTCATTCTGGCGATCTGGCTCGCCGTAGAAGCCGCCCTGGCCGTGCGGCGCTACATGCGGCAGCCGCCGGTCGAGAGCCTCGAGGTCCAGTTCGACGGCTAGCTCGCGTTCCAGGGGTCGAAGAAGGGAGAAGGGCCAGGAAGCCCTTCGCAGGCTCCTGGCCCCTCGAAATCTCGCTGCCAACTACGCGGCGATCGCCCTCAGCTCTCGAACGCGATGCCCGACAGGTCGTAGTTGTACTTGACGAAGTCAGTCCACTTCTCGGGGACCTCTTCGTCCATGAAGATCGCATCCACAGGACAAACCGGCTCACAAGCGCCGCAGTCGATGCACTCTTCTGGATGAATGTACAGCATGTTTGCCCGCCCCTCGACGGCCGTCGCACCCTGCTCGGTGGTGCCGTCTTCGGCGACTTCGTAAATGCAGTCGACGGGGCAAACCTCGACGCATGCCTGGTCCTTAACGTCGATGCAAGGCTCACAAATGATGTACGGCATTCTCGTGTGCTCCTGAGGTGTGGCGCTGAATGCGCTCCGGAGACGATCTCTGAAACCGGGTGGCAGCTTACCACCACAGTGTGCCAATGCAAAGTCGGCCACCAGCCCTTCCAGACTAGCGGGAGAATGCGCTCCATGCTAGCTTTTGCCGCTCAATTCGCGAGAGAATTTGTAGTCTGTCGTCGGAATTTGAATCCCCTGACAACAAGACCGGGCAATGTCATCACACGAGGAAGCATCTCTGCGTCTGCACGAAGCGCACCGCGGCAAGATCGAGGTGCGCAGCAAGGTGCCGCTCAACGACCGGCTCGATCTGTCTGCTGCCTACACCCCCGGCGTCGCGGAGCCTTGCAGGAGGATCGCAGCGGACCCCGAGCTCGCCTACCGCTACACGATCAAATCCAACACCGTGGCAATCGTCACGGACGGCAGCGCCGTGCTCGGTCTGGGCGACATCGGCCCCCTTGCCGCCCTTCCCGTCATGGAGGGAAAGGCACTCCTGTTCAAGGCATTCGCGGGTATCGATGCCTTCCCGATCTGCCTCGACACTCGTGACGCCGACGAGATTGTCGAGACCGTGGTTCGTCTGGCCCCGGTTTTCGGTGGGATCAACTTGGAGGACATTCGCGCGCCGCGCTGCTTCGAGGTGGAGCGACGTCTGCGCGAGAGGCTCGAGATTCCCGTCTTCCACGATGACCAGCACGGGACAGCCATCGTCTTGCTCGCGGCGCTGGAAAACGCCTGCAAGGTGATCGGCAAGAGATCAGAGGATCTGCGCGTCGTCGTGGTCGGCTCCGGGGCCGCCGGCATCGCCACGGCCAAGCTTCTGCTCGGTCGTGGGATGGAGGAAGACTACGAGGCACGCGTTGCCGAAGTGATTCTCTGCGATCGGACGGGGGTCGTTTATCCCGGCCGGCCAGGCCTGAACGTGAACGCCGACAAGGTAGCGATCGCCGAGATTACGAACTCGCGTGGCCTGACAGGCAGCCTCGCTGACGCCATGGTAGGAGCGGACGTCTTTATCGGCCTGGCGGCGCCCGGCCTCGTGACTCCGGAGATGGTTCGCACAATGGCCGACGACCCGGTGGTCTTCGCTCTCTCCAACCCACTCCCTGAGATCGGCTATCACGAGGCCCTCGAGGCAGGCGCGGCCATCGCGGCCACTGGCCGGAGCGACTTTCCGAACCAAATCAACAACGTCCTCGCCTTTCCCGGCGTGCTGCGGGGCGCTCTCGACTCACGCACGCGCTACATCGACTCGCGGATGAAGTTGGCGGCGGCTCGCGCCATCGCGGCTTGTGTGGACAGCCCGACGGCTGGGGAGGTCATCCCGGACCCCTTCGACCCTCGCGTGCCCGGTGCCGTGGCCGAGGCCGTCCAGCTCAGCGCTGAAGAGACCCTCGTCCCCGCCTAGCCAACACTGAAGACGTGGCCAGCGCGCCCATCACCCATTCATTGCGAGCAGGGCCTGGGCTCTTTTTGCGTCC
>CALAKE010000035.1 GCA_937922775.1 uncultured bacterium
CGATCTCGTTCTCTCCCTCGAATATGTCGACGGAGGGGCTCCAGCTCGCGGTGATGCCTTCCTCATCGGAGCTGTCGGCAGCTCCGGAATTGGCCTCGCTCAAGAGATTGTCCATGCGGCGATGCAGGACCCTGAGCTCACGAAATGGATCGAATCTGACCATATGCATAGTGACCTCCTTCTCGCTTCTTTCTTTCGCCGGGCGCCTAGCCTGGCGTATCAAGATCAAATCTTGAGTAGATCATATTATATGACTTAGGTGAAGTCAACAACCATGAGTCATAAAGCAACAGATTATTTTCAGGCTGCGCAATCCTCTCCTCGCTGATTTGCGATTCAACCTTGCGGCCCGAGGTCAGCGGCTTGCCCGCTGGCACCTGGGGAGCATTCGGCGCTCGGATGGGCGCCGCTGATTGGAGCGATGAATGAGCAACGAAGATTATCCTGACGTACCTCCAAAGGCATATACTCTGCCGCATACATATCTTTCCGCCGGTGGGAATCGTTCTTCCGCGGCGGCGCATTCATGGAGGCTACTCCTGGGCTTCATGCTCATACGCATTCTTTTCGTTCTCACGCTCGCCGGAATGGGCTACTTCCTGCACCCTTGGGGCTTGGCCCGGGAGCAGGGGCTGATTCTCGGCCTGGCCTTCTCGGCTGGAATGATTGCCACCGAAGTGAGGCTCCGCAGGCTTACTTCCAAGGTGCTATTCGGCGGATTGCTCGGGGTCTCGCTGGGACTGATCCTGGCGCTCGGGTTCGGAGCGATCACCCGCCGGATGGTGATTACGTCCGAGACCGCATCCTTTCTACAGGCCCTCTACATCGTCGTGCTCGGCTATTTGGGCCTGGTGGTGGGCTCCAAGAAGGGTGAGTGGATGACGTTCGAGGCGGTCAAGGGACTGTGGCAAGAGAGCTCCGGCTCGAGGCGCTTCAAGATCCTCGACACATCGGTCATCATCGACGGGCGCATACTGGATATCTGCGAGACGGGGTTCATCGAGGGGAACCTCGTGGTGCCACAGTTCGTCCTGAAGGAGCTGCAGCAGATTGCCGATTCCGGCGACGCGCTGAAGCGAAATCGAGGTCGTCGCGGACTCGACATCCTGCAGCGCCTGCAGAAGCATGCCGACACACCGGTGCAAATCTCTGAAACTGATTTTCCCGAGGTGAAGGAAGTCGACCTCAAGCTCATCGAGTTGGCCAAACAGCTTTCGGGCCAGCTTGTCACCAACGATTTCAACCTCAGCAAAGTCGCCCAACTCCGTGGCGTTCCCGCACTCAACCTCAACGAACTGGCGAACGCGCTGAAGCCGGTTGTCCTGCCGGGCGAAGCCATGGCGGTTTACCTCATCAAGGAGGGCAAGGAGGCCGGGCAGGCGGTGGCCTATCTCGACGATGGCACCATGGTCGTGGTCGATAATTCGGGGCACCTGATCGGAGAGACGATCGATATTGTCGTCACCTCGGTGCTCCAGACGACCGCCGGCAAGATGATTTTCGGCAAGAAGCCCGAGGACGCCCAGCTCCCCAAAAAGGGGCACGAATAGGGGAGCGGGTGATTGATCGAGAACGGCTCAGACCGTGAGCTCATGGCGCGTAGCCGCGCCGGAGATACGGAAGCATTCCGCGTTCTTTTCGAGAGCAAGCACCAACGCGTCTATCTGATCGCACTTCAGGTTCTCGGAAACCCCTCGCAGGCCGAGGAGGTTGTTCAGGACGTGTTTCTCGCGCTCTGGCAGCACCTCGATCGATATCGTCCGCGGTTCGCGGTGGACACCTGGTTGACACGAATCGCCACCAACCGGGCGATCGACGTGTGGAGGTCGCAGCGCCGCGAGCGCCCGACGGGGGGTGGCTCACGCAACGAAGAGGGTCACGCGACCGACGGCCAGCGCGCTTCGGGCTTGTCGCCCGGCGGAGGGCTGGCGGCAACCGGGCCTTCGGCAGAGCGTGAAAGCGAGGCGGGGCGGAACGGAGGCCCCGAAGCAGTCGCCCGGTGGCATGAAGTGCAGGCGATCTGGAACGACCTTGCCGACCTGCTTCCGCCCCAACAAAGAGCGGCGTTCGTGCTGCGTGAGATCGAGGAGATCTCTACCGGAGAGGTAGCGTCGACCCTCGGATGCAGCGCCTCGACGGTGCGATCTCACGTGGCAGAGGCACGGCGCACCCTGCAGGCGGCCCTCAGCGAGCGCTATCCGGAGTTGCTTCGTTAGCTCGAACCTCTCGCGATCTCTTGCCGAGCGTCGTCGCTCCTCGCCCCTGCGGCCCCTCGTAAGGTCCTGGCGAGCAGCGCCTGTTCCTTCCCCCGACAGGATCTCGTGGCCGGCCCTTTGGACGGTTTTTTACTCCCATACGTATCTATGAGTGGAGGCAGGATCTCCATCTTCGTTTCGATGAGGTCAGGTTGTGAAGGGAGGCAGGACATGAGCGAACGGCAAGACGATAAAGGGCGCGGCCCTGAGAAGCTCTTTCACGAGCTGAAGGATCGTCCCACACCGGAGCTCGATTCAAACCGTCTGTGGCAGCGAGTCGCCTCCGGGCTGACGCCGCGCCGCGCCCGCTGGTGGCAGATGGGGTCAAGGAGCGCAGCCGGGGTCACGGATGGCGATCGAAGCTCTGAGCGGCCCGTCTCCGCCCGGCTCGGCTACGCCGTCGCCGGGATCGCGGTGCTGGCGCTCGCCACTTGGGCCGGTTTCGTTCTCATGGGTGGCGGGCTACCCGCGGCACCCGGGGAGGCCGGCCAGCTAGCAGAGACGGCGGGAACCGATGCCGCGACAGAGCCGAGGCTCGGAGCCCGGATCGTGAGGCTCGCGCCTGAGCTGCCCGACGTTCCTGCTGAGGTGGCAGATGCCGGCGAGAAGGTGAGTTCGGTGAACCTCCAGGTCAGGTTGGTGCGAGGCTTCAGCGGGCCGGTTCCCGCGGACGTGGAGGCTGTCGCTGCGCTTGCAGCTGGCGGGGCCGACGTCCTTGCGGACGTTCGGCCGGAGGTCGCGTCCTTGCCTTTCGACGAGTACGGCTTGGTTGGGCGCTGGGAGGGCGAGATATCCGCCATTCAGTCAGTGGAGGCAGGCCTATCGGGCGACTACGCCTTGAGCTTCGTAACTGCCGAGAGCGTGCTTTCTGGCAACTACGTCGAGCTCAACGAGGTCCGTCTCGTCGGCGAGATGGATCTTCTGGTCGCCTCGAGCCTGAGGCTGGAGCCAGGACGCCTCTACCTGCTCGGTGTGGTGGAGCCTGGAGAGGAGGCTCCTTCGATTATCCTGGCGATCAAGGTTGTGGCCGCCGGCGACGTGCCGGGGATGGCCTCCCCGGTTCAGTAGGAGTACAGGCGGGCAATGGCTGACTATCGCTGTCGGGTCGGAACACGAGAGGGCGCCATCATCGAGCGCTCTGTGGGGGCCGTTTCTTCCTCTGCTGCTCGCAAGCAGCTGCAGGAGGAAGGACTTCAGGTGTTCCAGGTTCGTCGTGTCGGTGGTTGGCTCGAGGCCGCGACCGCGACGGCCGGCGCTGCCTCCAGTGCAGTGTCGGTTCCTGCTACCAGCGCGGCGGAGGCGACGTCCGCGAAGGCGACCTTGCGATCGAGGTTCGAATCGTGGCGGCACCGCCCGATCAAGAAGTCGGACCTATTGTTGTTCAGCCAAGAGATGGCGGCTCTGGTCAAAGCTGGACTGCCTTTGCTGCGTTGCCTGGACATCCTGCGGGCACGCCGATCGGGGACGCGTGCCGGCGAGCTCCTCGACCAAGTGCGAGAGCGCGTCGCGACAGGGGCCGACTTGTCGAGTGCCTTCGGGGCGGAAGGGGAACAATACGGAATCCCACCGCTCTACACGACGACTCTCGAAATCGGTGAGGCGAGTGGTGATCTAGACGGCGCGTTGCGGCGCTACGCCACCCACCTGGAACGGGCACAGAAGCTTCGCAGCCGCGTGAAGGGCGCACTCATCTATCCGGCAGTGTTGTTCTCTGCCTCACTGGTCGTTCTGTCGATTCTCATCGGCTTCGTGCTCCCCAGGTTCTCCTCTTTTTATGCCAGCTACGAGGCGGAATTGCCGCTGGTTACCCGCCTCCTTGTGACCTCGACAAACGCAATGCGGGCCTGGTGGGGGGTCGTATTCGTGAGCCTCGCCGTTGTCGGCGTGGTCCTGTTCACATGGATGCGAACAGAGGGTGGACGATTGCGGAGTGCCGTCTGGAAGCAGCGTCTGCCCATGTTCGGCGGCATGAGGCGTCGATATCTCGATATTGAAGCCACACGCACGCTGTCCACCCTGTTGCGTGGTGGGGCCCCGCTGGTGCACGCGCTCGACGTCGTGATCCGCAGCTCGAGCGATGTCGCGTATCGGCTCAAGCTGGCGCGCGTGCGGGAGCTGGCGGTGGAAGGAAGCAGCTTGCACAACGCCTTCGAGGAGGAAGGTCTACTCGACCCCATGGGGCTCGAGATGGTGGAAGTCGGGGAGTCCACCGGGGCCCTCGAGGAGATGCTCGAGCACGTGTCGACCACCTATGACGAAATCCTCGACCGCCAGCTCAGTACCGCGGTCAGCCTGCTCGAGCCCGCCGTGCTCGTGACCATGGGAGTCCTGCTCGCCGCGATCCTGATGTCGCTCTACCTACCGCTATTCAACATCGTGCAGGTGGTCGGATGACGAACGAGACCTTTCCTGTGGACGGCGGCGGATCCTCCCTCCATCGAGGCAACGAGCCGGATGGGGAGCTGGTCAGCCTCACCAACCATGTCCTCGACATGGAGTTGCTGTCGGAGGTCCCGGTCGAGCTCATGGTGCGGTACGGATTCGTTCCTCTGGAGCGCAGTCCCGACGGATCTCTTGTCGTCGCCGTCTCCGATCCGGCGGACTTGGCGGGTATCGACGCCATCGAAGGCTTGCTCGATACCCGCATCGATGCCCGCGCTGCTGCCCCCGCCGAGGTCGAGCAGGCTCTGCGTGACGCTGGTGCGGGAGAGCGAATTCTCGAGGGCGTACGGCAGCGGTTCGAGGAGCCGCACGGCAGTGGATCGGACGCGGATGAGGAAGAGGGCATCACGCTCGCGAGCCTCGCGGCAGGCGATGGGCATCCAATCGTGCGTCTGCTGGACACGACGGTACTCAACGCGCTGGAGAGGCGCGCCTCCGATATCCACATCGAGACGAGGGATAACGCCGTGTGGATCAAGTACCGCATCGACGGCGTACTCTACCCGGTAACCGACCCCATCGACCTCCGCCACCACGACGCCATCATCTCGCGCGTCAAGGTGATGAGCGACCTCGACATCGCCGAGAAGCGCGTACCTCAGGACGGACGCTTCAACCTCAACCTGCACGGTCGCAAGGTCGACTTTCGCGTATCCATCATGCCCTCCATCCACGGCGAGGATGCGGTGATCCGTATCCTCGACAAGCAGTATCTGTCGGAGGAGTTCGCCGATCTGAGCCTCGAGAGGCTGGGATTCTCCGGCAAAGAGCTGCGGATGATCCGCAAATATATCCGCGAGCCTTACGGGATGTTCTTGGCGACCGGGCCGACAGGTTCTGGCAAGACCACGACCCTCTACGCGGCTCTCTCCGAGATTCGCACCGAGGACGACAAGATCATCACGATCGAGGATCCGGTTGAGTACCAGATCAACGGAATCACGCAGATCCCCGTGAATGAGAAGAAGGGTCTGACGTTCGCGCGCGGACTGCGCTCCATTCTGCGGCACGACCCCGACATCATCATGGTTGGCGAGATTCGTGACTCCGAGACCGCCCACATTGCCGTGCAGTCGGCTCTCACTGGCCACCTGGTGTTTACCACAGTGCACGCCAACAACGTCGTGGACGTCATCGGGCGCCTCATGAACATGGGCGTCGAAGCTTACAATTTCGTCTCCGCCCTCAACTGTGTTCTCGCCCAGCGCCTTCTGCGTGTGTTGTGTGTGCACTGCAAGAAGCTGGCGGAGATTACGCCCGAGCTCCTGGCGGAGTCGGCGCTGACCGAAGAGCAGGTCGCCCCATACACGCTCTATGAAGGCGTCGGGTGTCACATGTGTCATCAGACCGGCTACACGGGGCGCACGGCGATTGTCGAGCTCCTGGACCTTTCCGACAAGATCCGCGAGATGATCCTGGAGCTACGGCCGGGCTCGGAAATCCGGCGTCAGGCGGCTAAGGAAGGGATGACCTTTTTGCGCCAATCCGCTCTGGCCGTGGCATTCGCCGGCCAGACCTCACTGCAGGAAGTCAACAAGGTGACGTTCGTTGAGTGATTCGTTGAGTGAGGAGACACAGCCGGTTCTCGAGGACGATGTCGTAGAGGACGTCGTGGCTCCGTCGACCTGGCGCCAGCGCCTCTCGACTCGGCTAGCGAGGCCGCAGGTTGCACTGTCGCTGGACGCGAAGGAGGTTCGGCTCCAGGTGGCGCAATCGAATGGCGTCCTGCACTCGAGTCACCGCGCTCGTGTGGCCCTGCCGGAAGGCGTTCTACGCCCCGGTCTGAGGTTCCCCAATGTTGTGGAGGCGGAGGCCATCGAGGCGGCGTTGGCATGCTTGATTGGGGAGGCCAGGGAGGAGGGCGCGCTCGCCCGCGCGCCGAAGCTGGTGGCTCTGCTGCTCCCCGACGCTGCGTTCAGGATGGCAGTGGTGCCGCTTCAGGGAGAGATACCCGGGCGAGCAGAAGGAGACGCCATGGCGCGGTGGGCTTTGCGCGATCTGCTCCCTGTCGAAACCGAAGCCGCGCGCATCGCCTGGTCTGTGAGTCAGCCCCGAGAGGACGCGCCAGGATGGCTGGTGGCGACGGGGGCTGAGGCGGCGTTGGTGCGCGAGTACGAGAGCCTTGTTGAAGCGTTTGGTTGGACCGTCGGCCGGGTCATGGGCTGGAGCGTAGCGCTGACCCAGGGTGCCGAGGTGGTTTTGAACGGCGAGGCCGAGACCAGCCGCGACCTGGACCAAGACTGGACCGAGGGAATCTCCGAAGCCGATGGGCGGCTGGTGCTGACCAGCGCCGGCGAGGGGCTGACCTGTCTCGTCGAGGCCGACGGTGTGCCCAGGTTCTATCGGTCCTGGCGCGGCAGCGTGCCGGTTGCACGAATCGCCGAGGAGCTTCCCCCCGTCGAACGCTACGTCAAGGACCGCCTTGAATTGAACGTGCGGCAAGCATTGCTATGTGGCTCCCAGCAGTGGAGCGCAGATGTGTCTGTCCACTGCGAAGCCCTGGGCTGGGAGGTTCTCACATTGTCGCGCTGGACAGCCTTGATGGGAGCGCTGAGCTCATGAAGTTCCTGGCACTGAATCTGGCGACTCAGCCCGTCGAGCAGGTCGTGCGGGCCAGAAAGGTGCTGACGGTGGTCGGCAGCGTTCTTCTCCTGCTGACTATGTCGCACCTCGCCCTCCTCTGGAGCTTGTTCTCGGATTCGAGCGTGGAAGCGGCATCCGGGGCAGAGAGTCGCGCGACCTTCGAGGCCGTGCATGCGGACGAGCTCGATCGTTGGAGCGAGGAGGTCGACGCACTGATGGCGGCAGCCGATCCTCGCCGGCTACAGCGCGTCGCCG
>CALAKE010000036.1 GCA_937922775.1 uncultured bacterium
GCGGCATTCGCTGAAGTCAGCAAGAGAAGCGCCACTACGGCGAGGGCTCGTTTCATGAGATTGCCTCCTTGGGTGCATCCGGGCGGGCTGATACGGAGCTCGTCGTGCCGCCCGCGCGGACCCCCTGATCCGCTGACGCCATGCTCGTTGTATGGCCAGCGCTCGAGAGGCGGGAATCGCAATAGCCCTACACGGCCTCTCGGGCTGGTTCGGTCGTGGTTGGAAGGATCCCGTCGGGCATTCTATCCGTGTGTCGCAAGTAGCGCGAGGGACGGGTACGCCGCCGAGTGGGCCCGCAAGGTGGAGTATGTGGCCCGCCGCAACAGGGTGGGGAGGTCTGCCGTGCTCGCTTTCGCGGCATTTCCCCCAGAAGAAACGGCGCGCCAGTCCAGCCCCGATCGCTCCCCTTTACGACGGGACCTGCTGGCGCGCCGTGAAACTCTTGTCGGCTGCTAGTGGTTAGGACGCGCGGGGCGCAAAAAAGTCGACGGCACGGGTGCAAAATCCCACCGAGGTGGCGGGATCGAGGAATAGGCCCTGAAACCATGGAGCCTGCGAGAGCCACGTGCCCACAAAAAGGACGACGCGCCAGTCGACTCCGGACCGCTCCCCATTACGTCGGAATCACGACTGGCGCGTCGGTAACGCTCGCTGACTGGATACAAGAGCAAACTTCATGCCAACTCCTCGAGTCCGTTTGCATTCAACGGATACGGGCGTTTGAGGCAGGCTGTCCGGATGATTTTCGGTGCTAGGCTGTTCGGATGTGGAACTCGATGTCCCGAATCCGTACAGGTTGCAGTCCGCCTGAAGGCGTTGAGACCAACCATCGAGGAGAATCATGGCCGTGCAGATTTGGCATAACCCGAGGTGCTCGAAGAGCCGGCAAGCGTTGAAGATCGTCGAGGAATCCGGTGCTGAGCCCGAGATCCGTCGCTACCTGGATGACCCACCCAGCATCGCCGAGCTCGATCGTGTGTTGAGGATGCTGAAGATGACGCCGCGCGAGCTGGCGCGATTGAACGAAGGCGTGGCCAGAGAAATGGAGCTGAAAGACAAGGACCTCTCCCGGCAGGAGATGCTGGAGATCATGGTTCGGCATCCCATTCTTATTGAACGCCCGATTGTCATCTCAGACGATGGGCGCGCGGTCTTGGGCCGTCCTCCCGAGGCGGTAAGAGAGGTCCTCTAGCTTGCCGGACCGGCCTACTCGCCGATGATCTTCACCAGCGCACGCTTGCGGCGGCGGCCGTCGAATTCGGCGTAGTAGATCTGCTCCCAGGGGCCGAAGTCGAGCTGCCCCTCGGTGATGGCCACAACGACCTGACGCCCCATGATCTGTCTCTTCAAATGGGCGTCAGCGTTGTCCTCTCCGGTGTGGTTGTGGCGGTACTGGCTCGTCGGGGCGTGAGGTGCGAGGCCCTCTAGCCAATCGTCGTAGTCTTGAATGAGACCTGACTCTGCGTCGTTGATGTAAACGCTTGCTGTGATATGCATGGCATTGATCAGGCAAAGGCCCTCTTGGATGCCGCTCTGACATACCAACTCCTCGACTCTCGATGTGATGTTGATGTACTCGCGTCGAGACGTCGTTTCGAAGGCCAGGTATTCGGTCAGAGAGTTCATGTTTGTCTCCTCGGTTTGTGACCTGTTCAGGACCGATCATGTCTTTTCATAGATAAGCACCCTCGATGCGATGGAAACCACCGACAGGCGCTGGTAATTTGACGTTGACGGGTCTTAAGGCAGCTTGACAGTGACGGATGGCATTGCGGCTATGAACCGACGGGAGCTACTCAAGAAGAGTGTGGTCGTGGCGGGCGCCTGCGGGGCAGGTGTGTTGATCCCGCGTGTGGCGAGAGGTGCCTCTTCGGTGCCGGGAGCTCCGATGATCAACCGTCGTCGCTACCGCATCTTCCCGCACACGGGGCTGGAGTACTCGGATCGTGCCATCGATCTCGTCGGCCGTGCCACGGTCATCGACATGCTCTCTCCCCTCACCCTGGGCTCCGAGCCATGGTTGACCGACCCGGATTCCTTCACGCCGGAGCTCATCGACAAGTTCAGGAGCTCGGGCATCGATGTCTTCCACGTCGCCGAAGGTGTCGGCAGCCCCGCAGATGCGGTCGGAGCCGTCAGCCGCTTTATCGGGTTGTGGAACGGGTTCGTCGCCACACACTCCGATCATTTCATGCGAGTCGACAGCGCAGGGGACCTGGCTGAGGTGTCGAGCTCCGGCAAGATCGGTATCCTGATCGGGGTTCAGAACTCGGAGCACTTCACAGAGAGACTCGAGGACATCGATCTCTTCCACAGCCTCGGTCAACGGGTCTCGCTGCTCACGTACAACTCTCGCAACAGGATCGGTGATGGTTGCACCGAGCGTGTGGATGCTGGCATTACTGACTATGGAATCGCCGTCGTACGGCGCATGAACGACCTTGGCATGGCCGTGGATGTTTCCCACTGTGGCGACCGGACGACCCTCGATTCCATCGAGGTCTCGCGGCAACCCGTTCTGATCAGCCACTCGAATGCGCGGGCCCTGGTTCCCCGGCACCCTCGCTGTAAGACAGACGCCGCGATCAGGGCAATGGCGAACAAGGGTGG
>CALAKE010000037.1 GCA_937922775.1 uncultured bacterium
TCTCGATCAGGGCGCCCCAGGCTGCGGCTGGGAGATGGATCCAGGCCAGGCGCGGCCAGCGCAGCACTGCGAATCCGCCGAAAACGACCATGAGCACAAAGGCCGCGTGCAGAAGGACGACCAACTCGGCCAAGAAGTGATAGGGCATCGTGAAACTGTTTGCGTCGCTCACGTCGCTGGAGTCACGAGGGCGGGGATGTCACGCATCGCCCGATGGCGGTTACAGTGGGCGCAGATTAACATGCGTTACCTTCAAGCCCCGAGGCACGATGAGCGAGCACGAGCAGAAGGATCGAGACCCGGTACCCACGGGGGGTGCCCTTGTGGGTGACTGGAGCCCTCATGAGGCTGAGCTGCTGATCGAGGCCGGGGTTTTCACTCTGCGCAAGATCCGCGCCACCTCTCCGTCGGATTCCGGCAAGGTAGGCGAGTTCGTCTACATCGATGCCCCCGACTGGGTGAACGTCATCGCGCTCACCGATGAGGATCAGGTGGTTCTCATTGAGCAATATCGGCACGGAATCGGCGCCGTGACCCTGGAGATTCCAGGAGGGACGGTCGATGCCGGTGAGGATGGCGTGAATGCGGGCCTGCGCGAGCTGGCCGAGGAAACCGGATACACCGGTGACGATGTTGAGGTGATCGGTACCGTCACACCCAACCCGGCGATTCTGAACAACATCTGCACGACGTTGCTGGTGAGGAACGCCAAATGTACCCGTGCGACCGAATTGGATGCCATGGAGGAGATAGCCGTGCGCCTCGAGCCCCTCGAGCGAATTCCCGCCCTCATTAGGGAAGGCAAGATCAACCACTCTCTCGTCCTCGCGGCTTTCCATTTCTTCGATCTCCTGGAGGGCTAGCGATGCAGACCGCCGTGCAGGCGTTCAGGGACCACCTCGCTCCGATCATCGACCTGCGCTCCGCGGCGGCGGTCCTAGGCTGGGACCAGGAGACCTATATGCCTCCAGGGGCCGTCGAGGCTCGAGCCGCGCAACTCGGTACTCTCGGCAAACTGGCTCACGAGCTTTTCATCGCCGATGAAACGGCGGCACTGCTGGAGATGGCCCAGAAAGAAGTCGAGGGCATGGAATACGACTCGGACGAGGCGAGTCTCGTGCGGGTCGCGCGAAGGGACCTGGAGAAGGCGACGAAGCTCCCCAGCGACCTGGTCGAGGAGTTGGCCCGTGCGACCTCTATGGCGCAACAGGCCTGGCAGGAGGCCCGGGCGAAGGCCGATTTCGGTCTGTTCAGACCGCATCTCGATCGGCTGCTCGATCTCTCCCTGCGGAAGGCCGGAGCCCTCGGCTATGAAGATCACATCTACGATGCCCTGCTGGACGAATACGAGCCGGGCATGACGAAGTCCGAGCTCGAGTCGGTGTTTGACGGTCTGAAATCCGAACTGGTGCCGATTGCCAGGGCCATCGCCGCGGTGGGCAATGAGGCGCATCTCTTCCTGGGTTCGAACTATGACGCCCAGTCGCAATGGGACTTCGGCGTCGCCATCATGAGGGACTTCGGCTTCGACTTCGATCGTGGACGGCAGGATCGCTCAGCCCACCCTTTCACGACTACCTTCTCGATCAACGACGTGCGCGTTACGACACGCATTCACGATGACTTCCTCCCCGCCGGCCTGTTTGGCTCCCTGCACGAGTGCGGTCACGCGCTCTACGAGCAGGGCGTCTCGGCTGGGCTCGAACGCACGCTTCTCGCCGACGGAGCTTCGCTCGGGGTGCACGAGTCGCAATCCCGGCTCTGGGAAATCCTGGTAGGGCGCAGCCGTGAATTCTGGGCCCACTACTATGAGCCCCTTCAAGACCGGTTCCCAGATCATCTCGGTGGTGTGGATCGAGAGCAGTTCTATCGGGCCATCAACAAGGTCGAGGCGTCCTTGATCCGTGTAGAGTCCGACGAGGTGACCTACAATCTCCATATCATGATGAGATTCGACCTCGAGATCGATCTGCTCGAAGAACGACTCGCGGTAGCCGACCTGCCGCAAGCCTGGAACGCCAAATCCGAGGAATACCTGGGGCTAGTACCTGGCAACGATGCTGAAGGCGTGCTGCAGGACATTCACTGGTCCCTCGCTGCTTTCGGCTACTTCCCCACATATGCCCTCGGCAACCTGATGTCGGTGCAATTCTTCGATCGTGCCAGGGAAGAGATTCCCGACCTGCACGGCCAAATCGGACGCGGCGAGTTCGGCGATCTGTTGAGATGGCTGCGCGACAGGATTCACCGGCACGGGCGCAAGCTCACTGCCGGTGAGCTTCTCGAGCGCACCGTCGGCAGCGAGCTTTCCGCCGGGCCCTGGCTCGCCCACATTCGCCACAAATACTCAGACCTCCTGGGAGTAGGTTTCCGATGAGGATGAATTGGAAGCAGGTCCTCCTGGCCTCGCCTACCGTGGCCGTATTTCTTGCCATTAGTGTGGCCAATGGCCCGGCGATGCCCGCAGCCTCTGGGCAAGCCGCAGCGGGGCAAGCCGGCCCGGCGGAGGCCACGGTGTTTCTACTCGGGGATGCCGGCAAGCCGAAGAATCCCACCGATCCCGTGCTCGTCGCCATGGCCGCCGACATCAGGGCAGCGAGGCTAGCCTCTCCCTCAGGTGAGGTCGCCGTGGCCTTCTTGGGAGACAACGTCTACGAAAACGGGATACCCGGGAGAGAAGCCGGCGGCTACGAGGAATATGTGCGGCGCCTCATCGCCCAGGTCGACGTGCTTGGAGAGCACAATCTCGAGGAGGCGGCCCCAGTGCGCGGTGTCTTCGTCCCCGGCAACCACGACTGGGCCGGCGATCGCGACGACGGTTGGGATCGCATCCGCCGCCAGGAGGAGGTCCTGTCGGGGGTGGTCTCCGATCGAGGCCTCGATGTTGACCTCCTGCCCTCCGGTGGTTGCCCCGGCCCGGCGCCGGTTGACGTTGGCGATTCGGTTCGCCTCATTGCCATCGATACCCAATGGTGGTTGCGGACGGGGCCGAAGCCGATCGGCGCCGACTCTCCCTGTCCCACGAAGTCGGTGGAGGGATTGCTGGCGAAGCTGGATGCCCAGCTGGCGAGTGCCGGCGACCGACTGGTTATCGTGCTCACTCATCATCCGGTGGCATCTGGAGGGCCGCACGGAGGTCATCTGGCCCTCAAAGAGTGGCTCTGGCCAACCTACAATCTCCTCTACTACCCCTATCGGATGTTGAGGAGTCCTCTCCAGGATCTCGATTCCGAGCCCTACGCGGCGATGATCGACGGGTTGCTCGAGGTGTATGCGGGGCACCCGCCCCTGCTGATGGCCTCAGGCCACGACCACAATCTTCAGGTGATCGAGGGCGATCTCCCTCGCTATCAGCTCGTCAGTGGTGCTGGGAGCAAGCGTCGCTCGGTCAGCGAAACCCCGGACCCTCGTTTCTCCTCGCTGTTCTGGAGTGAGCTGAATGGCTACATGCGGCTTGCCCTGTTTCCCAACGACCGTGTGCGCCTCACCGTCACGGTCATCGAGAAGGGCTCGCCGAAGGAGGCTTTCAGCCTCTGGCTCGGGGGCCTCGGATCGAGCTAGACGTCGAGTTTAGTGGTCCGTTAGACTCCGCCACCCGGCTTCTTGGGCTTGATCTCCTTCTCGCCCTTCCCCTCATCGGGTTTGACCAGCTTGGCCCGGTCCTTCAGGTGGTCTTCCATGTCGAGGTGATCGACCCCTTCCAGCAACCACTCGGGCGCCTCGGCGCCTCTGAGGTGGTGATCGAAGAACTCCCGCATGCGCACCGTATAGTCCTTCATGTTGGCGGGCTTGCGCAGGCCGTGGTTCTCACCCTCGTACTGCAGCATGATCACATCCTTGCCGAGCCGGCGGAGCGTGCTGTAGTACTCGATTCCCTGATTCCAGTCGACAGCGCCGTCAGCGTCGTTGTGCAGGATGATCAGCGGTGTTCTGACGTTTTCGGCGAAGAAGACCGGTGAGTTCCGGACATAGGCATCCATGGCCTCCCAGTAGCCCCCGGTGAAACGCCCCTGGCTGCTCTCGAAGATCGACATGTTGCCGCTGCCACTGTTCCAGTAGATCGAGCTGTACATGCTGATCATGTTGGTCAGCGGGGCTCCGGCGACCGCCGCCGCGAAAGCCTGCGTCTGGGTCACCAGAAACGAGGTCTGGTAGCCGCCCCATGAGTGACCGTGCAGGCCGACTCGGTCGGCATCCACGACTCCAGTCGCTATGGCCGCTTCGAGGGCAGGAAGCACACACCAAACCGCCGACATGCCGGGATCGTTGATCGTATACACGATGTCGGGCATGAGGACAGCGTAGCCGTTGCTCGTGTATACGGACTTGTTGAAGCCGTTGAAATACGGCTGGGCATAGCTGTTCTTCCCCTGCGACAGCTTCTCGTAGATGTAGACGATCGTCGGGTAGCTCTTGCCCTCCTCATAGTTTGCCGGAAGGTGCAGGGCGGCCTGAAGCTTGTCGCCCTTCTCGCTGGTGTAGTCGATCAGCCGCGACCCGGCTGTCCACAGGTACTCCGACTGCTCGGGGTTCGCGTCGGTGATCCTACTGCCGCCGGCGAAGGCTGCGGAGGCAACGTAGTAGTTGGGGTACTCGACCGGAGTGGCCTTGGTGTAGAGATAAACGTCGGCATCCTCGGCCTTCATCAGACCGCCGAAGGCGGCATCCGCCCATAGCAACTCCTCGACGCCGCTCTTGCCCGCCGGTATACGAGCGATTCCTGACTTCTTCGTCCATTCGCCATATGGGGCCAGATAGATGTCTTGCGAAAGGTCGATCCCTTCCTCGTCGGGGTCGAGAACGAAGCGGCGGCGGTAGCGAATCTGCTTTTCCTTGCCGTCCACCGTCAGGTTGACCGCTTCCCCACCTTGCACATCAACCTTCCAGACATCCCAGTTGTCGTACAGAAGCACGGCGTCGCCGTCCTTCGTCCAGCCCCAACCGAACGGGTTGATCGGCGGGTCCTGAATGTTGTGGTCATCCTCGGTGTTGATGAACGAAGCAGGCACGTCGGCGGTGATGTTGTAGGACTCGCCGGTGGCGAACTCATAGGTGTGGAAGTCGCCGTCATCGAAGTAGAGCAGATGTGTGCCGTCGGATGACGGCATGAAAGCCCAGCGCGTCTTCTCGAGCGCCATCTTGCGCTCACCGGTCCGCAAGTCGATCGTGTAAATATCGTTGAAGCGACGGCCGTCGAGGTTGCCCAGCAACTCGTATCGCGAGTTGTCGTAGCCGAGCGCCCACTTCTGCTTCGGGGCGGCATTGACGTTTCGCACGTCGTCATCTGCCAGGCGGATGAAGCGATCGTCGTCGACGCGATAGACGGATAAGTAGCTGAAGTTCTCGTCGCGATTCTCCTGCACCTGCTGCATCGACTGCAGGCGCTCGTCGCGCCAGTGCCAGATCACGAGGTCGGGCTTCTCCTCGGGATCGAGCTCGTCGTCGTCGGGACGGGGCGGGCGACGCGACTCCGGAACCTGCTCTTCCTCCTCGCCTTCCCCTTCCGTCTCGCCTTCGCCCTCCTCAGCGTCTTCACTCTCCTCGGCCGGCGTCTCCTTGGCCTCGACTTCTACGATGCCGAACAACAGGGCGTCGAGTGCCTCGGTCCAGGCTGGATCGCGATTGTCGCTGATCGTCATGCCTGCGGGGAACGACTCATCTTTACGCGGGTCGTACACGACTGTCGTCAGTCGCGCGTTGGCAAAATCCTTGAAGCCGACAACGCTGAACAGCGGATCCTCGAAGCCGTCGTCGTCGATTCCCTTCAATACGGCCAATCCGTCGCCCTCATCCGTCCAGGCGAGGCGTTTGTACTCGGCATCACCACTGTCGAGAGGCAGAACGACACCGGTTGCCATGTTGCGTAGCTGCACACCGTTGCCCGATCGCCCCTCTGTGTCGACGGCCCAGGCTAACCACTGACCCGACTTGTCGAAGGCGAACTCCGCGACGTTGCCGACGTTGAGCTCGAGGCCGCTGGAGAGCTCTCGTAGGATCAGGTCGGATCCCCGCGCGCTGTCACCGTTGTCAGCCGCCGGGCCGCCGCCGGCACGCCCCCCGGTGCCTCCGGCACCCGACTGGCCGTCGGGCGCGTATTTGTGTAATGCCAGCCAGCCCGCTGTTTCGCCACTGAAGGCGAAGCGACGCACGCCCTCGAAGTCGAGCTTTTCGCCGCTGGCGAGATCGACCAGCCCCACCTTGTTGCGCGAGGGTCGACGTTGGTCGCGATTTCCCTGCGCCTCTTCACGGTCCGGGTAGATGGTGAAGGCCAACCAGCCGGAATCATCGGAAAACGCCAGGCTGGAGCCAGCCCCGCCGCCCCCGAACCCCGCGGCTCGCGGGACCTCCCCGATGGGGAATCGATGTTCGGTGTCGCCGCCAATCATTCGCACGAGGGCTTCGCTGTTGCCCTCGTTGGGTGAGATGCGATACGCGAACCAGACGCCGTCATGCGAGACAGTGGCGGAGTTGATGCGCTTCCACTCCAGCGTGTCAGTGAGCCCGACGGGCCTCTGCTCGTCACTCTGCACGGCCGGCGCCGGTTCCTGGGGCAGTGCCGCTGACGACGGGAGAGCCGGCAGGATCAGGATCTGGACGAGAACGAGAGCCAGGATGATCCTGGTGACCTTCTGCAGGAACATGGTGCTTCCTCCTCGGGGGGGCGAGGGCTCGACCGGGACAACCGAGCCGGGCGGCCGTCTGGAGATGAATGGCACGATGCTCCGCCACTCGGAGCTTTGGAAGGGATCTGATATCACGCCCAGGGGCATGTCAAGGGTCAGGGGGGCACACGAACTGCCAGTGGCGTGCTGCAAGATGGCACGAGCTCGGAGTCTCCACACTCCTCAGCGATTGTAGGTCGTCCGGTCTATCGAGGCCCATCACGAGATCTCCGTTGCCCGACGTCCCGGGATCCGGACTTCTGAGAAGTACGAGCTAGAGGCGGCACGACCTCGACAAGTGAGCTATCGTATGGTGAGTCTGCGCTTGTCTCCGTGACTTCCCCAGGGGTGGGCGGCGATCGCGAGTTCTGAGGATTTCGCAAGGGCATTCTTCGCTCGCCCGCAGGACCCCGAATGTCAGACACGAACCATTCAGATCAAGCGACGATCCTCGGCACGCTCCGGCGAGTAGACCGCAGGTTGCGCTTCAATGAAGGCCTCAGAAGCCTGACAGTGGCGATCTGTGCCTTGCTCACGCTGCTGTTGCTCCTGCGGATTCTGGGCGCGCTTTTCCCGATTCCATTGCCCTCCATCGCCGTGGTCTGCGGGCTGTGGGGATTGCTCCTGGCCGCATACTGGCTATGGCGATCGACCCGCTCCCGTACCCTGGGCCAGGCTGCCGGCATCTCGGACCGCCGTGCCCAGCTCAAGGATGAGCTGAAGACCGCCTATTGGTTCATTGTCCACGGGGAGCCCACCCCTTGGACGGACTATCAGGCTGGTCTCGCCGCTGGCACCGCCGCTCGGCTCGATCCTGTCCAGTTGGTTCCCATGGTGGTTCCTCGCGGCGCCATCGCGGCTTTCGCCCTTGCCGCGCTCTTCGCTCTCTCGATTTGGGCCCCACTCCCCGATGCTGAGAGCATTTTCGGAGCCGCAGCTGGTCTGGGCGGTGGTGACGAAGATCCCGGGCAAGTTTCGGCCATCGAAGACCTGATGGCCCAGGCCGCAATCCTCGACGAGTCCGATGAGTTGCTCGAGGAGCGTGCGATCTCAAAGGAAGCGCGCGAGCGTCTCGAAGAGGCGCTACGCAGGCTGGAGGAGAATGATCTGAGCCTCGAGGAAATGCTGCGCGAGATGCAGGAGGCACGCAATCTCCTCGAAGAGGGCAACCTCGACATGAGCACCCTGCAAGAGGGGCTCGAGGACCTGGGCAAGGACCTAGAGGGGAGCGACACGCTCGACGAGTTCGCCGACGCACTACAGAACCAGGAGCTCGAGGAGGCTGCCGAGTTACTGCGTGAGTTGGCAGAGAAGCTTGCTGAGATGGATGCGACGGATCAACTCGGTGACCTCGCAGAGCGCATGGATCAACTTGCCCCTTCGGACCAGCAAGAGCTCGAAGATCTACTCGCTGCGCTTCAGGAGGCGAGCGAGGCGCTCGGAGAGCAGGATGCTGAAGGGGCGGAGCAAGCCCTGCAGGATGCTGCCGACCTGATGGAGGCCCTCGCTGATCGTATGCAGGCGCAGGACCTCATGAACCAGGCTTCCCAACAGCTCCAGAGCCTGGAGCAGGCCATGGCCCAGCAGGCCATGAGCATGGACCCTGAGCAGCTCGCCGAATTACTCAGTCAACTCCAGCAGGAAGGTGAAGGCGGCGAGCAGGTGGGCATGTCGATGGCGAGCGATGAAGTGCAGTGGCAGGGCGGCGGCGAAGAGGACGGTGATGCCTCCGAAGACCCCCAGGGTGGTCCCTCTGGCCATGCCACCGGCGATCCTCTCGGCGGTGACGGGAAGCTGGGCGACCCGACGCGGTTGGAGGTTCAGCTCGAGGTCGAGGTTCTGGATACAGGAGAAGAACCGGAACCGCCGCGGCCGGAGAACATCTTTGAAGAGGAAAGTAGGCAGGAGGATTCGGCCCTCGGCTACAGAGAAGTCCGACAGCGCTCGACTTTCGCCGAGGAAGATGTCATGAACGTCGAGCGCATTCCCTGGCGTTACCGCAATCTCGTGAAACTCTACTTCCTGGCCATCCGGCCTCGAGACGACAATGGTCACTGACATCGAAAGCCAGCTCGATATTTTCCGTAGGCAGTTCAAGCGTGTGCAGGATGAAATCGGGAAGGTCATCGTCGGCAACGACGAGATCGTCAAGGGGGTCTTGATCAGCCTCCTGTCCCAGGGACATGTGCTGCTGGAGGGTATCCCCGGGCTAGGCAAGACGAAGCTCGTACAGACCATCAGCGACGTTCTGCACTTGTCCTTCTCGCGAATCCAGTTCACTCCCGATCTCATGCCCGGCGACATCGTCGGCACGTACGTGGTGCACGAGAGCGAGACGGGAGAGAAGATTCTGAACTTCCAGCCAGGGCCGATCTTCGCCAACATCGTTCTCGCCGACGAGGTCAACCGGGCCACGCCCAAGACCCAGTCCGCGCTCCTCGAGGCGATGCAGGAGAAGAGCGTGACTGTCGGCAAAGTGACTCACCGACTCGAGCGCCCATTCTTTGTGCTCGCGACCCAGAACCCACTCGAGATGGAGGGGACCTACCCGTTGCCCGAGGCGCAACTCGACAGGTTCTTCTTCAAGCTCAAAATCACATATCCGGCAGTCGGGGAAATGCACGAGATTCTCGACCGCACCACCCAGGCTGACGAACCCTCCGTAGAACGGGTCCTCAACCGCGACGAGATTCTCGCGATGCGCGAGACGGCGCGGTCGGTTCCGATCGCGCGGTCGGTGCAGGAATATGCCATCCAGATGACGATGGCGACCCACCCCGATTTTGCCTCGGCCCACCCGCTGACGGCGCGATATGTTCGCTACGGGGCCAGCCCGCGTGCCACCCAGGCTCTCGTGATCGGGGGGAAGGTGAACGCGTTGCTCGACGATCGCGTTCACGTATCGTGTGAGGACATTCGGGCGATGGCTTTGCCGGCTCTGCGTCACCGCGTACTCCTGAACTTCGAAGGTGAGGCCGAGCGAGTTGACCCAGATACCATCATCGAGGGCATCCTCAAGGACACGCCCGAGCCGGTGGAGTAAGCAAGAGCCGGCCCACGCTCGGTGCTGAGATGGCAGAGACGACTCCCCTATTCGACGAGGAATTCCTGCGAAAGCTGGAATACCTCAACATCGTCTCCAAGCATCTGGTTCCTGGCCACATGCACGGTGAACATCGTGCCAGGAAGGTCGGAACCGGACTGGAGTTCGCCGATTATCGCGCCTACGTTCCGGGGGAGGATGTGCGCAACGTCGACTGGCGTACCTACCTTCGTCTCGACCGCCTCATCCTGCGGCTCTTCGAAGAGGAGGCCGATCTGCCGATCTATGTCTTCTTCGACGCCAGCCGATCGATGGATCACGGCGTTCCTCCGAAATTCGACTACGCGCGCAAGGTTGCGGCGGCCCTCACCTACATCGGCCTTCTGAACCTTGATCGTGTGAATCTGATTGCCTTCGCGGGTGGCATTGCCGGGGAGATGTCGTCGCGACGTGGCAAGAATCAGGTTTGGCACGCCTTCCGTTTCCTTGAGTCCATGGAGGCGAGTGGAACGACGGCCATGGAGCTGGCCTTCAGGAGCTTCTTCAGCACGAAGCGCCGCCGTGGATTGGTGGTCGTCGTATCGGACTTCCTCGATGAAAACGGGTTCGCTCGGGCCTTCGACCTGCTGCGCTATTTCCGCCAGGATGTGTTCGCGGTTCAGGTGCTGGGCCTGGACGAGGGCCGGCCCGATCTGCCCGATGAAGTGCAGGTGATGGACATCGAGGACCGTGGAACTCAGCGCCTGCGCGTCACGCCTGGGCTCCTCGACGCCTATGAGAGGAAGTTCAGGGAGCATTCGGAGGATGTCCAGCGCTACTGTATGAAGTTCGGATGGGGCTTCGT
>CALAKE010000038.1 GCA_937922775.1 uncultured bacterium
GGCAAGAGGGCGACTGGAAGATCGTCTCCTACGACCTCGTCCGCCAGTAGAGCGAGCTAATCGGCGCGCAGCGCCACCATCGGATCCACCCTGCTCGCCCGGCGCGCCGGGATCAGCCCAGCCAGCAACGTGATGGCGAAGACCATCGCTGCCGTAGCCACGAAGATCCCCGGATCGGTGGCCGCAACTTCATAGAGCTGGCTGGTGAGGATCCGCACCGCGAAGAGAGCCGAGATCGTTCCGACCGCCAGGCCGATTCCCGTGCCTAGCAGTCCCTGCCGCAGGACCAACCGCACCACCTGGCCCGACTCGGCGCCGAGGGATACGCGAATGCCGATCTCGCGATGCCGCTGAACGACATCGTAGGCAACCACACCCCAGGTGCCAGTGGCGGCGAGCAGGAGTGCCATGGCACCAAAGCCCGCAAGGAGAGACATCACGAGCCGACGGTCCCCCACGAGACCCGCCTCCACGTCGCGAATCGCACGGATTCCGTAGATCGGCAGATCCGGATCCATCGCCGACAGAGCAGCCCTGATATCCGGGAGCGCGGAGAAGGGCTCCCCCGCGGTTCGCACGATCACCGAGCGCCAGGCCTCCGGCTGTTGGCGATCAAGAAAGTAGGCCTCCGAGATGGTCCCGTAGTCGGGTCGATCGTAGAGCACGTCGCCGACGACACCGATGATCTCCGCCGTGCGGCCGTCCGATGTAAGAGGAATGCCCACGGCAAACGAGTGCCCCACGGGGTTCTCCTCGCCGAAGAACTGGCGCGCCGCCGACTCGTTGATCATGACCACAGGCGGCGAATTCAGACGATCCGAGTTGCTGAAGGCCCTGCCCCGAACCAGCGAGGTCTGCAGGGTCGAGAAGTATTCCTGCTCAACGAAGTGAGTGCCGACGCGCGGCTCCTCCCACTCCGCAAACGTGGTCTCACCCGCGATCGAAACCGGGCTGAAGATGCAGTGACCACTCAGGGGCACGGCGCAGCCGGCCGTCGCACCGAGAACCCCCGGAAGGTGACGGATACGATCGAGCAATTCCTCATGGAAGCCCGTCGGATCTTGCGCGGCCGGCGAAGATGAGAGGGTGTAGTCGAAGGTCAAAAGATGATCCGGCTCGAATCCCCTGTCGACCGCGAGCAGATTCGCCAGGGTCGAGATCATCAATCCGGCACCGACGAGCAGGAGAAAGGCAACGCCGGTTTCCACGGCCAGCAGCAACGTGCGACCGCTCAGCCCGAACCACCCTACCCCACCGCCCCGAGACCCCGTCCGCGTCGATCCAGTCCCGTCCCTCATCACCGCCCCGAGATCGCCTCGCGATAGCCGGATGGCCGGGCCGACGCCGAAGAGCACTCCTGTCAGCAAAGCTATGGCGAAACTGAACGCGATCGTGCCGATATCGAGGCCGAAGCTCGCAGCGTCGACGAAACGCAAGCCCCCCACGCCGCTCATGAATCTCTCGGGCCAGGCAGAGCCGATCGCCTCGATCCCGGCGGCGGCAACGACAAGCCCGAGTGCACACCCACCAAAGGTGAGCATGAGGGTCTCGATGACCAGCAAGCGGGCGATCGACAGGCGCGAGGCCCCCAAGGCGAGCCGCACGGCGATCTCACGACGCCGTTCGGCGCCACGGGCGAGCAGTAGCGCGGCCAAGTTGGCGCAGGCGACCAGAAGGACCAGCGCCGCGGCCAGGCCCAGGATCATCACGGCCCGCCGTGCCTCAGGATTGCGCCGAGCATCGCTGAGGGAGCGGGCGCGCCCGGAAAGCCGCACACCCGGATCGCGCCATGGAAACGCTTCCTGAACAACCGAGCCGAATGCTTCCATGCGTGCCTGCAGTTCGGCGATCGTGGCGGCGGGCCGCAACCGTGCGACGGGCTGAAGCCAGTGGATCTGCGGATCTTGCAGCAGCTCGGGTGATCCCAGGAGGCGCAGCGCGCCAACCGGCACCCAGACTTCGGCCTCGCCGCTGAGGCCGTGGAAGGAGGGAGGTGCGATCCCGACGATGACCATCGGCTCGCCGTTCAGCGTCACGGTGTTGCCCAGGACCTCCGGGTCTGCGCCGAATCGCGCTCGCCAGAGAGCGTGGCCGAGAAGAACCTGGCGATTCGACTCGCCGCCCTCGGCCGCGGCCAATGGCTGCCCAAAGGACGGATGGATACCCAGAACATCCAAGTACCCGGGCGTGATGGCCTCGGCAGCGAGTCGCGCCGGGTCCCCACGCCCAGTGAGGGTCAGAGTGCGAGTGGCATAGGCGGCGATGGAATCAACCGGCAAGCTAGCTCGGTCTCCCAGCGCTTGAACTTGCGGCCACGACCACCAGACGCCACGCGGCGGTCCCGGACGACCCTCGAATCGCACGGCGATCTCGAGCAATGCGAGGCGATCGGGCTCGAGGAACGGCGGCGACTCCAGAAAGGTCGTCTTGATGGCGTTGAAAACTGCCCCGTTGATGCCAATCCCCAACGCCAGAACCGCCAGCATCGTGAGCGAAAAGACCGGTGATTTCGCCAGCGAGCGAAACGCCAAGCGAGCGTCCTGCCGCAGGCCTCTCCTCAGCATTTACGCCACCTCCCACACAATTCCGGCATCTGGGCTGGGCCTCTACCGCTCTACTGATAGATCAGCGCCATGATCCTCTCGAGGCCCTCCACATCGGTTTCGGTGAAAGCTCCGAGTTGCTCGCTGTCGACATCGAAAACAGCGACGATCTCGCCATCGGCGTCACGAACGGGCACTACCACCTCGCTATTCGAGCGCGAGTCGCACGCAATGTGCCCAGGAAACTCGTGCACATTGGCCACCAGCACCGACTCCCCCCGGTCGATTCCGGCCCAGCACACACCGACGTGGCGTTCGAGCTCCATGCAGGCGAGCGGCCCCTGATAGGGACCAACGAGCAAATCACCGTCCATGAGCCGGTAGAAACCGGTCCAGAAGTAGTGCGGCATCTTGTGGTGCAGCAACGCCACCGCAGACGCCATTCTCGCCAGCGGATCGCTGGTCTTCGCGTACAACTCCTCGAGTTGTATTGCTATCCGCTCGTATCGACCACGGAGCTGTTCCGCGCTAGGCTTCATCGCCGCTGCCACATCGTCCTCCCTCTCGCGTGTGAAACATGCCGGGCCCAGTGGACCGCAAACGCCGGCCACTCACCGTCGCCTCCGGTCAGCGTGCGTTCCTATCTTTCCGCAACGCCTACTGCAGTGGCTCGATACCAACCACAGGGTACTTGTAGTAGACACCGTCTGATGCCCTGATCGCGCCGACGATGGGCAGAGCGATCGCCAGCAGAAGCAGCGCCGGGATTCCCACAATCACGAATGGAATCAGGATGACCGTGAGAATGAGCACGAGGAGGGCACAGAATGTACAAAACACCGCCACGTTGAGCAACAGCGCCTGCTTGGCGATGGACGAGATCACCGGCGAATCACTCTTCACGATCCAGATGATCACGGGCACGATGATCCCACCCAGCGGAATCAGGTACCCCGCTAGGCCGGACAGGTGAGTAATAGCAGCCAGGCTGCGCTCCTCGGCTGGAATGGCGTCGGCTATTTGCATGGTTTCGCTCCTGGGCACTCCGAGAGTCGCGGCTCTGGACTGAGCTCTGATCTTTCGGAATCTGCCCTTTCTCGATAGTAGGACTTCATCTCGACGACCTCTAGTGAGCCACCGTCTTGACCTGCCGAGTCCGCACCCCCGCTAGCCGATCCTCCTCGAGAGGAGGCTTTCCGACAATGTCATCTGCCCTTAATACGCCGCAAGACCCTGGAAAGTTGCCTTTCTCTACGAATCGCCTGAGCGCCCCACCACCAGCATCGAGAATCGACTGATGTGTGGATGTCGTTTGTCGTTGTATAGAATCATCTTCATTATATATAATCTATCCCATGGCGCTGAGCATCAAGAACCCAGAGGTCGACCGGCTTGCCAGGGAACTGGCTGAGCTGACCGGAGAAACCATGACCGGGGCGATTCTGCAAGCTCTGCGGGAGAGGCTGCGCAGGGAGCAGGGGAAGGCCTACCCCATCCCCCTGCACGAGGAGCTTCAGGTAATTCGGGAGCGGTGCGCGGTCCTCCCCGTATTGGATGAGCGTGATCCCGACGCAATCCTCGGATACGACGCCGACGGGATATCCTCCTGATGGTTCTTGACACGAGCGCCGTGTTGGCGATTTTGTTCAACGAGCCTGACGCCCCCGCGATCGAGGCCGCCATCGAGTCGGATTCCGTTCGACTCATGTCCACAGCTTCCGCTCTCGAGGCCGCCATTGTCGTCGAGGCTCGCTACGGGGAGCCCGGTGGGCGTGAGCTCGACCTCCTGCTGCACAAGGCGAAGATTGACCTGGTATCCTTCGACATCGTCCAAATTGAGCTGGCCCGGCTTGCCTATCGCCGATTCGGAAAGGGAAGGCACCCAGCCGGCCTCAACTTCGGGGATTGTTTCGCCTATGCTCTGTCGCGACGTAGCGGCGAGCCCCTGCTGTTCACCGGTGACGATTTCAGCAGGACCGATGTCGCCGTAGCCCAGACTTAGCATCGGGCCGGTATCGGGAAGCTTCTCATGGACGCTGCTCAGAAAGGAACAAAACCGTGCTCAGATCCTTCTATCTTTCTGAAAGGTGCTCGCGAATCGTCGTGTGCATGGCGCTTGCCGGTGTCGTGGCGTTGGCGGCGGGCATGGGCTCCGTGGGGACGGTCGATGCGGCGCAGGAGGACACGTCACCCCTCGACGTCGCCGGCAAGTGGTACCTGACCTTCGACTCGGCGATGGGCCCGATGAACTGGGTCGCCGTGTTCGAGCAGGAGGGCGACACCTTCGCGGGAACCTGCGACATCGGTATGGGCCAATACCCGGTCACGGAGGGTCGGGTCGAAGGAGACAAAATCGTCTTCAACGTCGAACTCGACATGCCGGGCCACGAAATGCTGCTGTCGTTCGAGGGCACGGTGGACGGCGATGAGGCGTCAGGCATCCTGGTCGGCATGGGAGACGATCAGGAGTGGACAGGCACCCGCAAGGAGTAGGAAACCTTGGTGCATGATCTGAGGACCAGCAACCGCACGAGTAGGAAACTATGCTTCGTGATTTGAGGGAGGGATTTCGATCGGTCGTGTCGCGCCCGGGGCCCGCCGTCGTGGTGATTGCCACGTTGGCGCTGGCGATCGGCGCCAACACGTCGCTGTTCAGCGTGCTCAACGGCGTGCTCTTGCGGCCACTCGGATATCCCGATCCCGAAGAGCTGGTGATCCTCTGGGGTGAGAACCGCGAGCAGAGCATGGAAGGGCAGCAGCTCTCCACGGCCGACTTCGTCGACTACCGCGAGCGAGCACGCGCCTTCGACGGATCGATCGCGGCGTACCGCTATCTCGGCTTCACTCTGACGGGCCTCGACCGTCCGGAGCGCTTGACCACTGTGCAGGTGTCTCCGTCGCTCTTTCAGCTCCTCGGAGTCGACGCCGAGCTCGGGCGCACGTTCGTCGAGGCCGACGAGACGCCCGGCAACGAGCGCCTGATCATCCTCAGCAACGCTTTCTGGGTACGCTATTTCGGCTCCGACCCCGACATCGTCGAGTCCTCCGTGCTCCTCGATGGTGAGCCGGCGACCGTGATCGGCGTGATGCCCGAGGGATTCACGTTTCCCGCGGAGGACCCGGGAGTGGAGGTCTGGTCGCCACTGACCTTGAGCGAGGCGGCAAGGATGGAGCGGGCCCACCGCATGTTCAATGCCATCGGCAGGCTGGCGCCGGGAGTCACTCTGGCCGCTGCACGCCAGGAGATGGACTCGATTGCCGCTCAGATCGCGCTCGAGAACCCCCAGACCAATCAGGGATGGGGGCTGACGCTGGTTTCTGCTCACGAGGAGCTTATCGGCGATCTCGGCGCAACACTGTGGGTGCTGTTCGGCGCCGTCACTCTGGTTCTGTTGATTGGCTGCGCCAACGTCGCCAACGTCCTGATCGCTCGCTCTGGCGAGGTGGCCAAAGACTACGTTATCCGGGCCGCCCTCGGTGCCGGAAAGATGTCGCTCATGCGCCGCTCTCTGGCCGAGAGCCTGGTGCTGGCCGCGGCCGGCGGTCTGGCCGGATTACTGCTCGCGTTCTGGGGTGCCGGGTTTCTGCGTAGCGTCATTCCTCACACCATTCCACGTGCCAACGAGATCGGCATCGATGCCAGCGTCCTCGCGTTCACCGTCGCGTTGACGGTTGCCGCAGGCCTTCTCTTCGGCCTTTTGCCGGCGCTTCGAGTCACCACCTATAACCTCGCCGAATCGCTGCAGTCCGGCACGCGCGGCTCCTCCGTGGGCCGCCGGGCACGCTGGTTGACCGACGCCATGATCGTCCTCGAGGTGGCCCTTGCCCTCGTGCTCCTGACCGGCGCGGGTTTGATGATGCGTAGCTTCGCCCGGTTGAATGACGTCGATCCCGGCTTCCGAAAGGACGATGTCGTTTCAGTGATGCTCGCTTTGCCCGCGTCCCGAAGCATGGGAGGTGGGTTCGAGAACAATCGCCAGTTTTTCACCGAGCTCGTCGAGCGAGTCAAGGCGATCCCCGGTGTGGAGTCTGCCGGCGCGGTCACGAGCCTGCCCATGAGCAGGCTGGGGATCGATTTCGAAATGTCCTTCAGCGTCGTCGGGCTGGAGGCTGAGTCCCCCACCGAGCGCCCACGGGCCGACTATCGCGGCGTTATCCCGGAGTACCTTTCGGCCATGGGCATCCCTCTCATCGAGGGGCGTTTGTTCGACGATCACGACGGGCAAGAGGGGCGCGGAGTGACGCTGATCAACCGATCAGTGGCTGAAAGATATTTCCCCGACCGCAACCCGATCGGGCAGGTTCTGCGGATGCCGATGGCAGGCGAGCTCGAGATCATCGGCATCGTCGGCGACATCCGCCACGGTGGCCTCCAGTCGGAGGTTCGCCCGGAGGTCTACGTTCCCTTCCGGCAACTGGCGTTGGGCGAGATGCATATCGTGGTCCATTCCACCGAAGATCCAGCGAGCGTCGCCGCTGCGGTAAATGAGCAGATCTCCGCAATGGATCCCGAGTTGGCGCCTACAGAGGTCGCCACCATCAGCGACCTGCTTTACGAGTCGATTGCGCAGCCGCGTTTCAATACCGCCTTGTTGGCCGGGCTGGCGATCTGTGCGGCCGTCCTGGCCGCCGTCGGGATCTACGGTGTCGTCGCCTACTCGGTGGTTCAGCGCTCTGCCGAGATCGGCATTCGCATGGCGTTGGGTGCCGACGCGCCCGCAACTGTGCGCCTGATCGTGCGTCAGGCGATGACGGTGGTGACGGTGGGCGTCGTGATCGGCATGGTGGGTGCGGTGGGATTGTCTCGACTCATCGAGGGCCTCCTCTTCGGCACGGAAACAACTGACCTCGTGACCTACGTTGCGGTTGCTCTGATGGTGGTCGTTGTCGGCACCCTGGCTGCCGCCGTCCCGGCGCGGCGCGCCACCCGCGTAGACCCTGTGGACGCCCTGCGGCAAGAGTAGCTCTGCCGGGCCGCACGCCTGGTGACCCTCACCTGAATTAGCAACATCTGCAGATTCTGCACCTCCCCGCTGCGCTCGGATGCAACCGCTGCACTC
>CALAKE010000039.1 GCA_937922775.1 uncultured bacterium
CCGCGGATGAGGCAAAGAGAATCCTCAACCGCGCCTTCGACGCGGGCATTAACATGGTCGACACCGGCGACGTCTACGCCGAGGGCATGAGCGAGAAGATCATCGGCCAAACGATCAAGGAGCGGGGCATCCGCGATTCGATCCTGATCGGCACCAAGGTCGACCACGGGCGGCGGCGGCGAGGTATGTCGCTGGATGCGGTCGTTCCCGCGACCGTGCCCAACATGCACGGGCACTCACGGCTGAACATCATCCGGGCCTGCGAAGCCTCCTTGAGGAGCTTGCAGACCGACTACATCGACCTCTACCAGCTCCACCGCCCGACGTTCGACATTCCCTTGGACGAGACACTGCGTGCCCTCGACGATCTGGTACAGCAGGGCAAGGTGCGCTATATCGGCTGCTCCACCCAGCCGGCCTGGCTGGTGATGGAGGGGCTCATGGTGTCGGAAATGAAAGGCCTGTGCCGCTACGTGTCGGAACAGCCACCCTACAACCTCCTCGACCGCCGCATTGAAAACGAGCTCGTTCCGCTGTGCCAGCGCCACGGTCTCGGCATCCTTTGCTGGGGTGCTCTCGGCATGGGCGTGCTCGCCGGCCGCTACACCGACCACGAAGGCTATCCGGCCAACTCTCGGGCGGCCAAGCGTGGCGGATTCTATGCCGACCGAGTGACCCGGCGCGGTATCGAGGTCGCCCGTGAGTTCGGGAAGATCGCGGAGCAGGTCGGCATCTCGGCCGCCCAGCTCTCTCTCCTTTGGTGCAAGGACCAACCGGGTATCACGGCGCCGCTACTGGGAACCCGAACCCTTGAGCACCTCGAGCACCTCCTCCCGGTCGCCGAGATGACGCTCGACGATGAAGCGCGCGCGGCGTGTGATCGTTTGGTGCCCCCCGGAAGCGTGGCCGCCAACTTCCACAACACGGCCTACTGGATGAAGACCGTGGTGAACGATTGAGCCCCGAGTCGCCGAACCCCGAGCTGTTCTCATGAGGTCTCCCGGCCATCTCATCGACACGACGCTCGCCATCGTTCGCGGTGTAGTACACGCTGTAGTCATCGTCATATTCGCGGCGATCGTCGTTGTTGTGTTCAGCCAGGTCGTTTCGCGGTTCATCTTCAACGCCCCTTTTTCCTGGTCGGAAGAGCTGGCCCGCTATCTGCAGGTTTGGCTGATCCTGCTGACCTCGGCGGTCGTCCTTCGAAAAGGCCTGCACCTGGCCGTCGACTACGCGGTGCATGCGCTACCGGCTCCGGCAAAGCGGTTTCTCCGCGTCGTGAACCTGGGCTTCATCATCTTCTTCCTCATCGTCGTTTTGATTTCCGGCGGCATGCTGATTGCCGCAACGGCGAGCCAAAAGACTCCTGCCCTGCAGGTGCCCATGTGGCTCGTGTATCTGGCATTGCCGGTGGGCGGCTTCCTGATGCTGCTCGAGGCCACCGCTCTGCTATTGAAGGAAGTAATCCTGAGGGAAACAGCTACGAAGGAGGCTGAGTGATGCTGGCGGTCCTCTTCGTGAGCATCGTCGTCCTCTTTCTCATCGGGATGCCGATCGCCTTCGCGCTAGGCACGGGCACCACGATCGCCATTCTCTGGGACGGAAACCTGCCGCTTTCGGTCGTGGCGCAACGGATGTTCTTCGGCCTCGATTCCTGGCTGCTCATGGCGATTCCATTGTTCATGCTCGCAGGGCAGCTCATGACCGCGGGGGGAATGTCGCGCCGGCTAGTGGCGTTCACCACGGAGCTCTTCGGCTTCGTTCGGGGCAGCCTGGGAATCGTCTCGGTGACCGCGTCGATGATCTTCGCTGGCGTCTCGGGCTCGTCCACCGCCGACACCGCGGCGGTGGGAGCCATCATGCTGCCGCTGATGAAGGAGCGCGGCTACAACATGAAGTTCGCCACAGCCCTGCAGGCGGCAGCCGGCTCGATCGGCCCGGTGATTCCGCCGAGCTTGCTGATGATCCTCATCGGCTTCACCACCAACACGTCGGTATCGGCGCTCTTCCTCGGCGGCATCGTGCCCGGCCTCCTCATCGGCGTCGGCCTGATGGTGGTGGCCTACGTGCATGCCGTTAGAGGAGGCAAAGCCTATGTGCCCATTCGCGGGGAGGTCTCCCTGAAGAGGGTTGTCAAGACGGGCATCGCCGCCGCACCTGCCTTGGGCCTGCCATTCATCATCGTCTTCGGTATCGTCGGCGGCATCTTCACAACCACCGAGGCGGCGGTTGTCGCAGTCGTCTACGGCTTTCTGGTGGGCATGCTCATCTACCGGGAAATCTCGCCGCGCGACATTCCAGGCATCTTGGCAAGATCCGCAGAGCTTGCCACTGTCATCATGTTCATTCAGACGACGGCGTTTCTCTTCGCATGGCTGATTACGGTGCATCAGGTGCCGGCGCTGCTGGCGGAAGCCCTTATGCGACACGTTGCCGGGCCGGCCGCCTTCTACCTCCTCTACATCGTGCTCTTGCTACTTGTCGGAGCGGTCATGGAGAGCTTTTCCGCCACCGTTGTCCTGCTACCGATCCTCTTCCCCATTGCCCAGAGCTTCGGCATCGATCCCGTGCATTTCGGTGTTGTCACTACGGTTGGCTGGGCGATCGGCTATATAACGCCGCCCTTCGGGGCGACCTTGTTCGTCTCCTGCAGCCTCACTGGCAGGAGCATTCGCGAGGTCAGCCCGCACATCTTGCCCATCGTTGCGGCTATGCTGGCGGTACTGCTTCTGATTACATTCGTGCCGGAAACCGTCCTGTGGATCCCGAGGATGTTCTCGTGATGAGCTTGCAGAGCAGCGGAACTCGATCATTCCGGTTCCTAGTGGTCACCCTTCTGGCCAGCGGCCTTCTCACGGCTTGCAACGGTGGCGGCGGCGCCGACGAAGTGTTCACTATCAAGGTCGCGTCCTCCGCGCCGGCCATCGAGCCGGGCGCCCAGGCCCTGCAGCGCTTCGTCGATATCGTCAACGAGGAATCGAACGGCCGGATTGAAGCTCAGCTCTATGCGGGAGCCTCGATCGGCTACGACCGCGATCTCACCGAGGGGCTGATCCTGGGCACAGTCGAGATGATGATCTCGTCGAATTCGACTTTGGCGACGTTCGTTCCCGAGCTCTATGTCTTCGAGATGCCCTTCCTCTTCGAGAGTCCCGAGCATATGTTCGCCGTGCTCGATTCGGAGATCGGCGACAGCTACGCGCCAATTCTCGAGGAGCACGGTTTCCACCTGATGGGCTACTTCACGCTCGGCCTCCGCCACATCATGACAACCGATGCTCCTTTGCACTCGATCGAGGATCTGCTCGGCCTGAAGATCCGCACCATGGAAAGCCCGCCGCACCTGGACGCTTTCGCGGCCTTCGGCGCCAGCCCGCTTCCCATGGCCTACAGCGAGCTCTATACGTCTCTCGAGACCGGCGTCATCGACGGGGCCGAGGCGGCCAACTCCAACTACTACGCGAAGCGCTTTTTCGAGGTCTCGCCCAACTGGGCGCAGGTTGGTTGGCTGTATCTGGTAGCCCCCGTGATCAT
>CALAKE010000040.1 GCA_937922775.1 uncultured bacterium
TCATCGGCAGAGATGAGTTCGAGGGAACTGAATTCACGCATCTTTATTTCGCCAGCCAGACCAACACCGACGACGAGACGCGCGTAGGCTACGCACAGGTGATCCGCATCGGCCTGCTGCAGTTCACGGTAGGAACGGCCCAGGCGAATCAGATCCAAATCCGCGAGCCACAGGTGGCTGCAGGTCCGCGAGAGGGGCCGTCGAACCTCATGGCCCAACCCACGGACGATCCCTGGAACTTCTGGGTCTTTCGTGCGGGCGCGTCCTTTCGTGGCAGCGGCGAGGATCGGCGCAACGACAAGACGATCAGTGGCAACTTCTCCGCCAATAGAACCACCGAGGCGTGGAAAATCCTGACTGGGCTGAACCTCCGTTACAGTGAGCGGTTCTTCGAGTACAGCGACGGAACCTCGACTACCGACATCACCGAGGACTTCGGCTTTACAGGGCAGGTAGTCAAGAGCATGGGGCCGCGCTGGGGCGCCTCGATCAAAGGTTCGGCCACGCACTCGACCTATCTGAACACGGACCTAAGCATCTCAGCGGCGCCAGGAGTCGAGTTCAACATCTACCCGTACGAAGAGTCCTCTCGTCGCATGTGGATCGTGCGCTACGAGATCGGCTTCAGTCAGGTGAAGTACGAGGAGATCACGCTCTACGACAAGCTCGAGGAGTTCCTCATCGACCAGACCCTCATCACCAACTGGACGATGCAGCAGCCCTGGGGTGAAAGCGAGATCGCCGTCGAGTACGCAAACTACCTAGATGACTTCAGCAAGTACCACGTTATCGTTTCGGGCGACCTGGAGTTTCGCATCACGAGGGGGCTCTCGATTGACACCAACGCCAGCATCTCCACGGTGCGTGACCAGCTCTATATTCCGGCTCGTGACCTGACGGACGAAGAGGTGCTGCTGCGCCGGCGTGCCCTGGAAACCGACTATCGGTGGAGCTTCTCGTTCGGCATCAGCTATCAGTTCGGCTCGATCTACAACAACGTCGTGAACCCGCGCTTCGGCGGCCATCGCGGCGGATTCCGCCGGCGCTACTAGCTGAGCCTGCATTCATCATCGCGTTTCAGCTGCGGGCGCGGGGAATCGCATGTCCTCCCTTGTCATGAGGTGGTCGAGGTCGGATGATTCTGAGGCGCCCCGGAATCGCTCAACGGCAGTCAGACCCAGGGAGGTCCCGTCCATGAGGATCACGGCCCAGAAGCTCTCCGCACCCATGTTCTTACTCGTAGCAGTAGCGTGCCTGCTCGGGGCGCAAGACCCTGGTGAAGAGCTGACGGTCGAAGAGCGCGTCGACCGTGTTTTCGCCCGGTTCGACAACACTCGCTCGCCGGGATGCGCCATCGGTGTCATCCAGGATGGGGAGTTCTTGCTCAGGCGCGGCTACGGCATGGCCAACCTCGAGCTCGGGGCGCCACTGACGTCGAGCAGTGTCTTTCGCATCGGCTCGACCTCGAAGCAGTTCACGGCGGCCGCCATCGTGCTGCTGGCCCAAGAGGGCAAGCTCTCCCTCGATAACGATGTCAGGAAGTTCTTGCCCGAGCTCACTGATTTCGGCACGCCGGTGACCATCCGCCAGCTCGTCCATCACATCAGCGGATATCGGGACTACCTCACTCTGATGATGTTGGCCGGACTGCGAGATGACGACTACTACACCGACGAGGAGCTGCTGGCCATGCTGTCGCGGCAGCAAGAGCTGAACTTCGAGCCGGGCGCAGAGCATCTGTACAGCAATTCCGGCTATTGGATACTGTCGCAGGTTGTCGAGAGGGCGAGTGGCAAGTCGCTGCGTGAGTACGCGGCCGAGAAGATTTTCGAGCCGCTGGGGATGGACCACACCCATTTCCACAACGACCACAACGAGCTCGTTCCCGACCGGGCCTACGGCTACGCTCCGCTCGAGGACGGCGGCTATATGATCAGCATGACCACGCTGCCGATGATCGGCGATGGCGGGGTATTCACCAGCGTCGATGACCTCTTCTTCTGGGATCAGAACTTCTACGATCCGAAGGTTGGTGGCTCTGAGTTCCTCGAGCAGATGCATTCCGTGGGCGAGCTCAACGATGGCGAGGAGCTCGACTACGCTTTCGGCCTCGGTGTCGGTACCTATCGGGGGCTCAAGCTGGTGAGCCACGGTGGCGCATTCGTCGGCTTCAGGGCCGACGTCATCCGGTTCCCCGACGAACGCTTCTCTGTCATCTGTCTGTGCAACCGGGCCGACTCGAACCCGTCGCTTCTGGCCCGCCAGGTTGCCGACGTCTATCTTGAAAACAAGCTGGCGCCGCCCGAGGAACGTGACCGCCCTCAGCGCCGGCGCGCCGACGAGGAAGCAGGCATCGACATCGGGGCGCAGGCCCGCGCCGAGCTCGCCGGTGATTACTACAGCGAGGAGCTCGATGTCATCTACGCGCTCCGTCAGACTGGCGAGGGTCTCGAGGTCAGTGTCGCCGCACAAGAGCCATTGCCGCTGCTAGCCCTGGAGCCGGACGTACTACGGGCGCAATTCTTGACACTGAGATTCGAGCGCAACACGGCCGGCGCCGTGAGCGGTTTTCAGCTCGACGCCGGCCGGGTCAAGAACTTACGTTTCACGCGAGCGAGGGAATAACGGGAGATCGTTGTCAGGGCGAGCCCGCATTTCTTGTCACCCTTCGTGGCGAGGGCTCAGAGGGCTACACTCGCTTGGTCCGAAGGTCCTCAGGGGACAGATCACCGCCTCCCGTTCCGTTGGCTCGAATGTCCTCAAGGGAAAGATTACCGTCTCCCGTTCCGTGCCGAGATTTCGCCAGATATTCGCCTTTTCACCTTGTGTTTTCGTGTTAGTTTCGCTATAATCGTCAGTATGAAATCACAGGAACTCGGCAACAGAAGGCCCCCTGCCGAGGGGAGAAATGACCTGACCTTCGTGTTGGGGAAGATCGATAGTGGCGTCCCTTCGGACAGGGCAGTCAGTGAGCACCCGATGGAGGTCAACGACGCGGTCTCCTTCGTTCCCTATGGCTACCTTGAGTTCATCCCTTCGTGGAGGCGCCTCGACCGAGGTCCGGCCGCGTCCCTGCTGGATCTGTACGCTCGGTCGGCCGCCGATGTCTTCTCCGCGGGCTCGAGACCCGCA
>CALAKE010000041.1 GCA_937922775.1 uncultured bacterium
CCTTTTCGGAGCGAGAGAGTAACGCGCGCCGCATTTCTTCCCTGGGAGCGGGAGAGTACGTCCTCCCTGCGGAGGGCGCCAAGGGGAGCAAGCAGATCGACCTTGGAGGGTTCCAAGCTCGAGTGAGTCAGGTTCTATCGGAGCCTGGTTACAGAGAGAATGCGGAACGACTTGGCGAAAGTCTGAGGTTGTACGGTGGCGCCCGGGAGGCCGCTCGGCTGATCGCAGATGTGGTACTGAGAGCGCCCCTGACAACTTGGAGGTAATGAAATGGCCGAGACATTTCTACTCATAGGCGCCGCACTCACGGTGCTCTGGGGAGTTGCCCACCTATTCCCAACGAAGTCAGTGGTCGAGGGCTTCGGGGAAATCACGCTCGACAATAGGCGTATCCTCACAATGGAGTGGATTGTCGAGGGTGTCAGCCTGATATTTATCGGCGCCCTCGTTGGAGCTGTTACCTTGACAGACAGCGCATCTCCGGTGTCAGAGGTCGTCTATTACACGTCTGCCGGAGCGATGATCGTGCTGGCCATAGTTTCCCTCGCCACGGGGTTCAAGGTGAGCTTCCTTCCCTACAAGCTCTGTCCATTCATCTTCGGACTATCCGCGTTGCTGTTCCTTCTGGGCGCCATGTCCTGAATGGAGGCACGAACGGTTTGCGTCCTCGCTGCCCGTCACACCCTTGAGTCTGGCCGTCGAGGTGTGAAGAATCGGTGCATGGAAGAGAAGTTTGTCGGCCCCCCGAGATCTCGAGACCTGAAGGACCTCGAACAGGCTCGAGACGAGCCAGGGATGATCACTACTCGCTACTGAGTCCGGAGCATCCAAGATGCCGAGCGTAAGAGGCCGGTTTTTCCCTTTGCTCCTCAGGTATCAGGCCTGGAAGGTCGACAAGAAAGCCACCTTGGAGCAACGGCGGGCGATCATCGAGGATGGCGCCCAGCGTCTGCCGATGCCGGCCCGCGTAGATGTTCAGAAGACGATCGTGGGAGATATCCCGGCTGAATGGCTTCGGCCGGCTGGCACGACTGAGAGCCACGCGATTCTGTACCTGCATGGCGGCGCCTACACCATGGGATCGTGCAATACGCATCGGGCCCTGGCGTCGCGTCTGGCCATCGCAGGTGAGGCTCCCGCACTGCTGCCCGAGTATCGCCTCGCGCCAGAGCACCCATTCCCGGCAGCTCTACAGGATTGTGTGGCAGCCTATAGCTGGCTGGTCGAGTACGGGATCCCGCCACAGAAGATCGTCGTCGTGGGCGACTCCGCCGGAGGTAGCCTGGCGGTCGCCATGGCGGTCTCACTTCGCCACAATGATGTCCCACTTCCAGCGGCAATCGTCTGTATGTCGCCCTGGGCTGATCTCGGGCTAACAGGCGAGTCACTCAAAACGCGAGCGGATGTGGATCCCATCTGTAGCCTGAAGGAAAGCCGCTTTCATGCGAGCCGATACGTTGGCGATGCCGATCCCACGGCGGCACTCATTTCACCCATCTATGCTGACCTACATGGTCTGCCCCCGATGCTTATCCATGTCGGCGACACAGAAATTCTGTTGAGTGATGCAGCGCGCCTGGCAAAACGTGGTCGTGAAGACGGGGTGGATGTGGAGCTGAAGGTCTGGGAAGGCATGTGGCACGTCTGGCACCTGCTCGCCGCGTATGTGCCGGAAGGTCAGCAAGCGGTTGACGAAATCGGCGCCTTCATCAGCACGCAGATGGACTGAGGCGATCGTGGCGGCAGGCTTTGCCCCGCGCGTTGGGTTCAATGAGGTGAGAATGATGAGTCTCGCAAGTTGGATCACGATTGTTGCATTCATGTGGATTCCGTCTGTCACATCGGTCTCCACACAGGGTCCTCTGGACGAAACCAGCGCGCAGAGCGCGCAGGCGGACCCATCCGCCGAAGAGGTCGTAGCTAGGCACCTCGAGGCCATAGGCGGCGCAGACGCCATGAGGGCCGTTGCCAGCAGGAGGATGACCTACTGGGTCCACATGTTCGGCCGCGACGCATATCTGCTGGAGAGGTTCTGGACTCGACCCAGCAGCATGCGGACCGGCCCTCCAGAGGCTGCTGCGTACACCCTCACAGAGGGGGAAAGGTCGTGGCGGGTCGGCCCCGACGGACGGCAGGAATTGCCCGAGGCCGTCGCTGCATCGATGAGCAAGGCCGCTGACATCGACGGTCCGCTCGTAGATTCAGCGGCGAAGGGGGTAACTCTGGCCTATACGGGCCGAGTGCACTATGACATGAGTGATCTGCACCAGATCACGGCAACGTTCGCCGATGGCGTCCAGTGGGAGTACTTCTTTGATGCCCGCACAGGCCTCCTCCGAAAGATGACACGCCCGTCTTTCAGAATGCTGAACGGCCAGATCAGCAGGGGACCTGATGCGCACCAGCTCTACTACGACTACAGACCTGTGGGATCCGTGTTGTACCCGCACTTCTGGATCCAGTCTACGGAGGACCACACCCACCTGTTTGTCGTAGAGGAAATCCAACTGCAAGAACCGTGACGTTGGTTTGGATGCGCACAAGGGCGACCCTGGACGCCGTGCCCTTGAGTCGAATCGCTGAGGTGTGAAGAATCGGGTGGTGGAATTCAAGAAGGGACCTCGAACGACGTGCATTGTCGAGTCTAGGCTTGAAGGCCTGAGGGGAGATCTCCGCCCACACGTGGCATATCGGTAGATCCTCGGCGATCTCGTCATCAGCAGGAGGAGGAAGGTCATGCAGAAATATGGTGCCGAGTTCTTCGGCACGTTCTGGTTGGTCCTCGGAGGATGTGGCAGTGCGGTGTTGGCCGCCGCCTTCCCCAATGTCGGCATCGGTTTGCTCGGGGTATCGTTAGCCTTCGGACTGACCGTGTTGACGATGGCCTTCGCGATTGGACACATATCCGGCTGTCACCTCAATCCGGCAGTTTCAGTCGGGCTTTGGGCCGGTGGTCGGTTCCAGGCGAACCAACTCCTGCCGTACATCGTCGCGCAGGTCGCGGGGGCCATCGTCGCGGGTGGAGTGCTCTACATCATCGCCAGCGGTCAGGCCGGCTTCGATGTTTCGGCGGGTTTCGCGTCGAATGGTTACGGCGCCCACTCACCCGGCGGCTATTCCCTGTTGGCGGCCCTCGTCACCGAGGTGGTCATGACGATGATGTTTCTGGTCGTCATTCTCGGTGCAACTGACAAGCGTGCGCCCCAGGGGTTCGCTCCTGTTGCCATCGGTCTCTGTCTCACCCTGATTCACCTGATCAGCATTCCGGTAACCAATACCTCCGTGAATCCTGCCCGCAGCACGGGTGTCGCCGTCTTCGTTGGCGGTTGGGCGGTTGCCCAGCTCTGGCTGTTTTGGCTCGCACCGATCGTCGGCGGTGTGATGGGTGCGGCGATCTACCGATTCATTGGCAGCGAGAAGGACTGAAGTATGATCACCCGCATCTGGCATGGATGGACCCTCCCTGAGAACGCCGATACCTACGAGAAGCTTCTGCGTAGTGAGATTCTCCCGGGGATCGCGCAGAAAGGCATCCCCGGCTACCGCGGCGCCCATCTCTTGCGCAGGGAGCTGACGGACGAGGTCGAGTTCATCACGGTGATGTGGTTCGACTCGCTGGATTCGGTTCGGAACTTCATGGGCGAGGACTACGCGGTGGCCTACGTGCCGGAGAGCGCCCGCAAGGTGCTCGACCGCTTCGATGAGCGCTCACAGCACTACGACATGCGCCTCACCCCGGAGCAGACCGGCTGAGTCGATTATCTATGCGCGGCGGCCGTCCCGTCAGGTCGTCAAGCGACCGGGCGAAAGGAGCACCCAGGATGACTGGCAAGAATATGCTCGCTGCTGGTCCGCTGTTCCTGATCGCCGCTTCCCTGACCGCCGCTTCCCTGATCGCTCTCGCCTGCGCGCCCTCTGCCGACGATGGGACTGCAGACCTCGTGCTGCGCGGCGGCAAGGTCGCCACCGTCGACGAAGCGTTCTCCATTGAGCAAGCCGTGGCGGTGGTTGACGGCATCATCGTCTTCGTCGGACCTGATGAGGACGTGGGGCCCTTTATCGGCCCGGATACCCGGGTGATCGAGCTCGACGGACGGCTGGTGACTCCCGGCATGGTCGATGCCCACGGCCATCCCTTCAACCTCGGCAACACCGAGGAGGAGGAGTCTTTCAGCGTTCGCGGCTCCGCTAGCTGGGATCAAGTCGTCGAGCGGGTGGCCGCCCGGATTGAAGAGATGGAGCCCGGCGAGTGGCTCATCGGCGGTGGCTGGTACCAGGACGACTGGGAGGACAACACGATTCCGGAGCACGATTCTCTCAGCTCCGTGTCGCCTGATAACCCGGTGTTTCTGTACCGGCGAGGCGGCAACTCGGCGTTCGTGAACGCGAAAGCGCTTGAAATCGCCGGCATCGACGCCAGCACGCCCGATCCCTATGGCGGCATCATTGGCCGCAAGGCCGATGGCAGTCCGTCGGGGTTCTTGGTGAACATGGGCAACAACCTGGTTTCGGACCACTTTCCGGCCCCCGACAAGCCCCTCACCTGGTACATGGAGGTTCTCAGCAGGGCGGCAACCAGAGGCAACGAGGTAGGCCTGACCGGTTGGCACGACGCCGGCATCGACCCCATCCTGATCGACGCCTACAAGGCCCTCGTCGACGAGGGCGCCCTGACCATGCGCGTCAACGCCATGCTGCAGAACCCGCGCGAGGGCAACCTCGAGGAGTACTTCAGCGCACACCGTGTGGTCGACTACGGCGGCAGGGACCTCTTCCAGGTCAGGAGCGTAAAGGTGTTCTTCGATGGCGCCCTGGGCTCGAGGGGTGCGGCGCTGTTCGAGCCCTACTTGGACGACCCGGAAAACCGCGGTGTCTATGAGATTCGGCCCGAGCATCTCTACGAGGTTTCGATCGCCGCGCTGAGAACCGGAATGCAGGTATGCTCGCACGCCATTGGTCCACGAGCTGTGAAGGAGGCCCTCGACATCTATGAAGAGGCATTCATCGAGGCCCCCGGTGAAGACGTTCGATTCCGCATCGAGCATGCGGAGCTCGTCGGGCCCGACGATGTGACGAGGTTTGCCGAGCTCGGGGTGGTTCCCTCGGTACAGCCCATTCATCACCCCTCGGACATGGAGTTCTTGCCTCACCGGGTGGGTCCGGATCGCGCGGAGAAGTACGCCAGCCCATGGCGCTCGCTCATCGACGCCGGGAGCGTGCTTCCGCTCGGGTCAGACTTCACCATCTACTCGCACAACCCCCTGACCGGCTTCTTCGCCGCCATCACTCGCCAAAACGAAGACGGCACGCCCCCGGAGGGCTTCTACGCCGACGAGTCGATGACGCGGGAGGAGGCCCTCAGGGGATACACCATTTGGCCGGCCTATGCGGCGTTCCTGGAGGAGGTCGTGGGCTCGATCGAGGTGGGCAAGTACGCCGATCTGGTGGCCTTCGACCAAGACATTTTGACGATCGAACCAGCCGAGGTACTGAACACCGGAGTCGATTTCACCATCGTCGACGGAAGGATCGTGTACGAACGGTGACGAAGTCCTGCTGTTTCAGAGATTGCGAGGTGGGAGACAGTGCCACCCTGAGGCTCGCGATCACGCCGCCTCCAGCCGGGGAGCCCGTGACCGTCTGGGCGCATGAGTCGTGCCTCGACGGCGCTCGCGACTCGGCCGTGGAGCCAGATAATCCTCGCGACCACGGCCGTGTGCCGTCGGAGCCCTGTTGCGCTTTCTGCGGAGATGAGCTTCCGTTCATCGGCAACCACCCGTACGTGTTCGATGTCGGGACCGCCTATCCACCGCAGCGTTATTCGGCGCATATCGATTGCCTCCATGAGCGTGTTGGCCCTGGGGTCGTCGAGCAGCTGAAGAAGGCACCGCCGATGAAATACTAGGCCGCTCGGGAGCCGTTGTTCAGTGAGAATCGGCAGCGGCACAAGATATGGGGATGCTGATATGACCAAGCAGAGGAAGGGCAAGCCGCTCACCCATATCCGCCGCGGCGACCGCGCCATCCGCGACGAGGACTGGATCAAGGTGTTCCTGCGCCGCGCACCCTTCGGGGTGATCGGGACGGCAAGTGAGGAGCAGCCTTTTCTGGTAACCCGGAACTTCGCCTATTGCGACGAGGCGCATGCCATCTACTTTCACGGAGCTCCAGAAGGTAGGACGTACGAGAACGCCCTGGCAAACGACCGGGTTTGCTTCAGCGTCAGTGAGATGGGTCGCCTGCTGCCGGCCGACCGGGCTGCCGAGGCCGGCGTCGAGTTTTCAGGGGTCGTCGCCTTCGGCCACGTGTCGCTGGTGACGCTCGACACCGAAGCCAAGCATGGACTGCAACTACTCATGGACAAGTACTTCGCCCACCTGAAACCAGACGAGGACTACGAGCCCACCACTGAAGAAGACTTGATGGACGTGGCCGTCTACCGTATCGACATCGCTGAATGGAGTGGCAAGGAAAGCAAGGCGCCGGACGATTACCCGGGCGCGTTTATCTACGGCGAGCCCTAGCCAGGAGCCTCTTCGGGAGTCGGGCTCACTGCATTGTGGCGGGGGTATTGTACGGGACCGCCGAGGGGATGGGCGGGACAGGAGGTGCGTGATGCTCAAGGAAGCACGGGCACTGAGCTGGATCGTCAACTTGCTGGGCGAGCTGAGGGTTCCCTTCCAGACCGTGGGAGGCTTGGCCGCTCGCGCATACGGGGCCAGGCGGGTCCTCGTGGACTTCGACTTCTACGTTCCGACGGTCACGTTGGAGAGGGTGTCAGCGGCAGCGGAAGACCACCTAGTGCGACCGCCCAAGCATCACAGAGACGAGAACTGGGACATCACGTTCATGATTCTCGAGTACGAGGGTCAGCGGATCGAACTGGGCGGCGCCGATGGCGCTCGCTATTTTGATCGACTGAGAGGCGTTTGGGAGCCGGTAGCGATCGACTTCGGTAGCTCGGTGCTGTGCCGGGTGTTCGACATCGAGATCCCCGTGATGCCCTTCGACGAGTTGGCCGCCTACAAGCGCGCCCTGGACCGCGAGGTGGACCACCGCGACCTGATGGAGATGGAGCCGTGGTAGCTCATGGTTGCGGCTAGATGGCGTCAGATCCCGGTGCAGCGAGGATGATGGTGCAAGAGAAGCGTTGGACCGCCGACAAGATGAACGACCAGAGCAACCTCGGACGAGGTTTTGGCCAACGGCTACTACGGTCCGCATGGATGGATGCAGGAGCGCGGCTTACCCACCGCGGTGGCCCGACATTTGACAGGCAGCAAGCCAAGATTGACGATGGGGCCACCGATTTCCGGGCGATCTGACTCGTCCCCTGCACTCCGGAGGTCCGACCGATGCTCCACGCGCCCACTGTTCGCCTGTCCTCTCTCGCCACCCTCGTTGTCACCACGCTCGTCGGGGTCGTGGCGCTCCTTCCTCTCACGGCCTGCACTGCCAGCGTAACGACCGAGCCCGGCGGCGGGTCCACGGCCACCAGCACCAGCTACGAGGATCTCGTCGCCCTGTTTCAGGAATGGCGCGAGTTTGAAAAGCCGGTGTTTGCCGATGGCGTCTACGACTACACCGCCCCGGCAATGGAAGCTCAACACCGCGAGTTGGCCGACTACCAGGCCAGGTTGACGGCTATCGATTCGAGCGGCTGGCCAATCGGCCAGCAGGTCGATCACTACGTGGTTCGAACGGAGATGAATGGTCTCGAGTTCTATCACTCTGCTCTCCGACCCTGGGCTCGCAACCCGGCCTTCTATGTCAGCATCTTTTCCGCGGAAAGCGACGTGCCGGCTCACGAGGGCCCCGTGATTCACGGCTGGATCGATACCTGGACATACGACTACCCGCTCGATGACGAGAGCGCCGCAGAGCTTGCCGCCAGAATCGGGGCCATTCCGGCCATCCTGGAGCAGGCCCGGGGCAACTTGGTAGAGGACGCAGCGGATCTTTGGCGCATGGGCATCGGGGCCTTCGAGGGCCAGAGCGCCGCTCTCGCGAGGTTGGGTGAGCGGGTGGCGGGCACTAGCGCCGATCTCGACGCTGCCATCGAAGGGGCCATCGTCGCCAGCGATGAATTTGCCGCGTGGCTGGAAGCGGAGCTGCCGTCGAAGAACGGGCTCTCCGGGGTCGGCGAAGACAACTACAACTGGTACATGCAGAACGTTCACCTCGTCCCCTACACGTGGCGAGATCAGCTCACCATGATGCGACGCGAGCTGGCGAGGTCGGTCGCATCGCTGAAGCTGGAAGAGCACCGCAACCGGGACCTTCCCCAGCAGGAGCGAATCTCGACCGCCGAAGACTAC
>CALAKE010000042.1 GCA_937922775.1 uncultured bacterium
CCCTCTCCCCGCCAAATCACTTGTCTTCGCCCCTCAAAAGGGTGTCTATTGACTCCCCGAACCCGGATCCCCGAACAACTCGCCAGCCCTCCGAGACCGGCGTTGGTGCCGCCTTGCCGGACGTCGCCCAACGGCTCGGGAACCTAAGGTCAGTCCGGCGCCACCGCCGCGAACGTCAAACACCCGAGAGAGTTGATCCATGGCCAACAAGCTTGCCTTGATCTATCCGACGATGCACAGTGACATCTATTCCTCCGAGCTGCTCTACAACCCACTGGCGCTGGCCTACGTCGGCGCCTATACGCCCGCGGACTGGAGCGTCACCCTGTACGATGAGTACGTCGACGAATTCGTCGATCCCGACAAGATCGATGCCGACCTGGTGGCGATGTCGGCCCTGACGCCGAACATCCCCCGCGCCTACTATCTGGCCGACAAGCTGCGCCGCCGCGGCATCCAGACCGTCTGCGGAGGGGCCCACGTCTCGGCGGTACCCGATGAGGCGCTCCGGTTCTTCGACGCGGTGGTGGTGGGGGAAGCTGAGCCCATCTGGCCTGAAGTGATCGCCGATTTCGAAGCCGGCAACCTGAAGCAACTCTACGACGGGGGCATGGACCGCAGCGTCGAAGACATTCGCCTTCCGCGCAGGGACCTGATCCACAAGAACTACCACTACCCCTCGCTGATCACCTCCAAAGGCTGCCCCTTCCGCTGTGACTACTGCTACCTGTCCGTGTACGAGAAGAAGAACTACCGCCCGCTTCCCGTCGACGCGATTCTCGAGGACATGGAGCAGGTCGATCGGCAGACCGACTTCGCCGCGATCTTCGTCGACGAGAACGTCTCCGGCTATTCTGCGAAAGATCACGAGAACCGGGTCGCACTCTTCGAGGGGATGATCCAGAAGAAGTTCCGCTTCGTCTGGGGCGCCCAGTCGACCATCGACGTCTACAAGAAGCCGGAGTTGCTCAAGCTGATGCGGGCGGCCGGGTGCCGGGCGCTGTTCATCGGGCTCGAGTCCATCGACTCCGATCTGGGGGATCAGGTCAACAAGAGCTTTGCGGACCGAATCGACCACAAAGAGGCGATCAAGGTCATACACAGACACCGCATCGGCGTCATCGGCTCCTTCATGCTGGGGCTCGACAACCAGGACATGAGCTACGCCAAACGCCTGCCCCGGGCCGTCAAGAAGCTCAACATCGAGTACCCCCGCCTGTTCTTCCTCACCGCGTGGCCGGGCACGCCGCTATACCAGCGTCTCCAAGAGCAGGGCCGCATCGCGGCAGGGTACGCCCAGGTGCGCAAAGATATCCCGAACATTGTCTACAGCCATTTTTCTGAGGAGGAGATCCGAGAGGCCCGTCAGTGGATCAAGAAAGAATTCTTCACCAAGCCGTACATCGCGAAACTCATTCTCCGGTGGCTTGTCAAAGATCCAGGAATGCTGAAGTTCTTTATCGGGGTTCTGAAATCCAACATCGGCGGGGAGGCCCGGCGGCGGAAGCAGGAACAGTGGGAGAAAGAAGCGTTCATGAAAGACCTGATCGAGGAGCACTTCAGGGGAACCGATAAGGAGTTCGACGAGGCACAAATGTTCGGCAAAGAGGTTGGCGGTTCCTTTTCATAGCTCTCGCCGGACTCAAGAATTCTTTCAATCCGGGAGCAGTACGCAAAATCACTGCCGTCCAAGAACGAATAACGTGAATTTGGACACGAGTTGAGGTTCAATCGAATCGACCAAATCCTGCCCGGCACTCAGGGCCCTGAGTGCCGGGCGCGATCTTGGGATAACCTCAGGACCCCTGATCTCGGGGAGTTTGAGAAGAGACCAATTCGTAGATTAGCCGGAGCTCGGTGCCCGGGAACACGGTCTCCGTCGTCGTGAGTTCTGTACACAAATGCTGAACGGCAGCGGCCGTGACCCGGGCGGCCAAGTGATGCACTCGTACCGTCAACGTGCCTTCTTGCTCATTGGGGACGAGATCCGCCTCGCAGGTGTAGAGCGCACGGAGCAGACTCCTTGCCTCGTCATGCTTACTTTGCGGCATCGCTTAGCGAAGCGTTTGCGCCATGGCCGTCTCGGATCGGTAGGCGATCATTTTGATCGTGTCGATCAGGTGCTTGCTCAGCACCCTCAGTCGCTCGAAACGCTCCCCCTCGGGTAGTTGCCCCACCGTGATGTGGCGCTTGACCCCCTTGCGCTGCGCCTTCAGCTCGGCCAGCTGCTCGGAAAGCCGCGCGATCTCCTCGTGCAGGTTCGCCTTTTGCTCCTCGTATGGCTTGACCTTGCGCGGTTCGATGGCGTCGTCCAGCGCCAAGGCGCCGAAGCGCGCCTGCGCACGCTGCAGCAGCCCTCTCGTCTTACGCACCGCTCCGTCCAGCCGTCGGTAGGCGGGGTTGACGACCTTCGTGGTATCAGGAATCTCTTCCGTCCCATACTCCACCAGACCGTCCAAACCATAGTGTTCGCGCATATAGCGGAAGAAGTTTTCCTGAGACCATCGCGCAAACATCGATAGCGCGACGGGGATCAGATCGCTACGGTAGTCCGTCGTGATGATCGCGGTTTGGTGCCCGCTCTCCGTGCGCCGGCGAATCTCCCGAACCCAGATCTGGCCCCCCAGATGCGTCCCCCGCTCCGCCAGCTGCATGCTCACCCGGTTACCCGACGAAAGCTCCACCGTGTGCTCCGTAAACTCCTCCACCCCCCAGTCCGGGCCCGGGCTCTTGCGGGAGCTCAGGCACGCGATGCGACGCTGCCACATCC
>CALAKE010000043.1 GCA_937922775.1 uncultured bacterium
GCAGACCCCGGCGATCACCGCGGAGACGAGCTCGGCGAGTCCCATCAGAGCGAAGACAGCGGCCGCCACGATGCGGCCAACGCCGACCTTCTCCTTCGGTGCTACGGTGCTCAGTCCCGGACTGAGCGCTTGGGGGCATTCAGTGCCTTCTGGCATGTGTGCGTCTTGCATTGGCTCCTCGCACTTCCTCGGCGTTGTGCCAATCTGTCGCCGCTTTGATCTCAACACCCCGGTCTACCACTGCACGCCGAACAGGACCCCCTTCTGGTCCTTCGAAACGAGCGGTGACACCGCGAGACGCAGCCTACCTTCGGTCGATCTCGGTTGGAGATAGACCGTTCTTTGTTCCTTTTTCAATGCGTCAACTCCCATCCCGATGCCCGCCCCGATTCCGGCCCATACAGCCGTAAATGGGATGAGGTCACTACGGTTGTCTGGAAAGCTCCAGAAGAGCAGAAGGCAGGTCCCGCCGCCGATCGCAGCACCCCAAAGGGCTCCGTTCCAGAGGGGGCCCCTTTGCTCTCGTACGATCTGACGCACGTCCCTCTCCTCGATCATGAGCTCCGCTCCATCGACAAACACGGTCATCTCGGAGCTCGTCAGGTCGAGGAATCTGACCTTGATGTCTTGGGGCGTGTCTTCACCCTCCGCGACATGCGTGACCCAGAGTGTGTTCCCGACCTTCAGGACCTGCTGCTGGGTCAGGTGCGCAAACGATTCGGCCGCCTCTTGTGCGACCGCGCTGGCAGGCATCACAAGTAGCATCACCAGCAGCAGCGACGTGCCTCTCAACATGCTCCTCCTGTCGCTCCGATAGCGCCCGTAGCCAGCGTCGCAACTGGCATCTCATCCTCCGTATTGAGCTCGTCAAAATCGGGCCGGCAAACCCCCTGTTTTCCTCTCATTTCTTCCTAAAGAGCCAGCGCGAGGAGGTTACAAATCAAATACCTTCTCTCAGTGGGAGCTTCCTGTTACATTTCTGCCCACAACCCCGCATTTCCTAGGAGCAGAGGATCGACTTGGGGGTCCGTGGTGACGTCGGACCATGATCAAGAGTCGCTTCCGCATCGTGGGAGTTCGTTTGCCACAACACAGTGGACACTTGTCCTGGATGCGGGAGACCAACAGAGCCCTGGCGCTCACGAGGCACTCGCAACGCTGTGTGAGATTTACTGGTATCCGCTGTATGTCTACTTGCGGAGGCGCGGCTATCCTCGCGAGGAAGCTGAAGATCTAGTGCAAGGCTTCTTTACGCAGGTGCTCGAAAAGGGCTACATGAAGGCGGCCAACCGTGACCGCGGCCGCTTCCGCTCGTTTCTGCTTACCTCGCTGAAAAATTTCGCGACCAACGAATGGGACCGCAAGACCGCCAAAAAGCGCGGCGGCAACAAGTCCGTGCTTTCCCTCGACTTCGACACTGCCGAGGGCCGTTACAGAGTCGAACCGGCTGACAACCTGACACCTGAGGTGATCTTCGACAGGCGCTGGGCGTTGATCCAGCTCGGCCGCGCGATGGCTCGCCTCGACGAGGAGATGGCTGAGGCGGGAAACTCAGAGCGGTTCGATCGCCTGAAGGGTTATCTCACAGGTGACAGTCAAGGGGTTCGCTATGCACAGGTCGCTGAGAATCTAGAGATCAGCGAGTCGGCCGTGAAGGTAGCGGTTCATCGGATGCGCCGCCGCTTCGGTGAGTTGTTGCGAGAAGAGATCGCGCGAACGGTAAGTACCGACGACCATGTTGACGAAGAGATCCGGTATTTGCTGTCGTCGATCAGCGCCAATCCTGCAGTGTGACGGCCACGTGCCCGGTGAAATCGGACCACTCCCAGAGCGCGCGGTAGTGATCCGTCACGGACCCGGACCAACGGCTCCCGTCGATGTCGGCGCAGCGGACGCGATAGCCGCTTTCAGGATCGCCACAATAAGCGCACACCATACGAGAGAGCGTGTCTCCAAATGTTGCCGTGATGATTGGACGATGCGGAGTTGCCAGATCGTGCGCAGTCACTCCGCCATCCGGAGTCGCGACGAGCACCGCCTCGGCCGGCGCCTCCCACGTGACCCGATTCCAGTTGCCCTCGAGCACCCTGCCATCTGCCATATAGGCAGTGATCGTGCCCTCACCGTAGGGTCTGCCGTCGAGCGCCTGCGAAGCGAGCGGGACGACAATCGGCGCAGCGGCTACGATCACGCCCGGGGTTCCGCAGCCGGCGAGTGCGAGAACCAACATGACCGTGGCGACACATCGCGCCTCCGCGCCAGTTGTCGATGCGAGTGGGCTGCGCATTGCATCCTCCTTTGCAGGATCTAGAGGCCCGCGCTCGTCAAGTTGGCTCGTTGTTGGGAACCATCGAGCTCACTTACCTATAAAGCAAGGAAGCGAAAAGGTTACGTCTCACTCCCGCGGGCCGAAAGCGTGGTCCGGCAGGCGGTCCTGGATAGCTCGTCGCCCGTTGTTCCCCTGTGGATCTTCGAGTAGCTTCCTAATTCAGACGCCACAATCCGAGTTTCTCATTCAGGATTAGCCCGATTGTTGGGTGTAGTCTAGGTCATGCGTGAGCCTGAACACCTTGAAGAGGTGACGGCCGAAGGCCGCTGCAGCACCTGCGGTGGTGATCTGTCGTCGGTATTCGCGCTAGGAGGAGTGTGTCCCCGGTGCCTTTTCAATCTCGGAATTCGGACTGAATCCGATTCTTCCGATACGTCGATCGTGTTCGACGACCTGACAACGGCAATCGACCCCCCGGCGATCTCTCCCGGAGCCGTCGAAAACCTCGGGATCGGCCGGAACCGTCCCGTAGGCTTCGATCTCGCGGAGAGTAGAAGGCCGCTCCCGCGTCCTGAAACGGCCGCGCTGCTGCAACGCCGCATGAGGCTGGCAGTGTGGCTGATCGCCCTGGCGATCGGCTTGTTCTTCGTTCGTGATCTCGTACTCGGCGAGCGGCCACAAGACCTGTGGTGGCGCGTGGCGATGCTGGCCATCTTCGTTGCGATGTCTGTTCTCCTGCGCTTGCGACGACTATCGATGTGGGAAACCCGGGCCGTGGAGGTCGTCGCGATCGGCCTTCTAGTTGCCTGGTTTGCCTACAACGAGTATTTCCACCTCGTTGATTGGGCCCAGCGGCAAGACCGCTCCGCCGTGCTGTTCACCCTCAGCAGCGAAGTGCTGGCGTTCTACCTCGTGATGAGCAGCTACGCCATGTTCATCCCCAACACCTGGCGGCGCGCCTTGCTGGTGGTTGGTGGCATCGCGGCCGTGCCGTTCGCAACGCTCGGCGCCGTGCGCGTCATGAACCCCGAGGAATACCGCATCGTCGCCGCTTCGATCGACCCGAATAGCCTTAGCTTTCTCGCCGTCGTGATGGTTGTAGGTGTCCTCGTGACCGGCGCCGGCGCGAATGTCATCCACACCCTGCGCAGGCAGGTGGCTGACGCCCGGCGACTCGGCCAATACCGTCTGAAGGAAAAGATCGGCGCGGGAGGAATGGGCGAGGTATGGAAGGCTGACCACCGTTTCTTGGTTCGTCCCGCCGCCATCAAGCTGATCAAGACGAACACAGCCGAAATCGGTGATCCGCAGCGC
>CALAKE010000044.1 GCA_937922775.1 uncultured bacterium
TCCCCTCACGAGCTGCCGTTTCTGGTCCTATTCGTCCTGGCCTTCGGTGTGGCTCTAGCGTTTGCCGGCGCTTCGACGGATCTCCAGCAGATTGAAGACCGGACGCGCAGGGATATCTGGGCAGAGGGCTGGGTGAGCGACATTCCTGTCGTCGACCTTACGGGAACGTGGCTCTTCGATCCTGACGAGAGCGATCCGATGGTAGAGCCATGGAACGGGCGAGAGGTTCGCTATCAGATCTCGCAGCAACCCGACCATATCGATTTCGAGTTCCTTGTGGAGGGTGGCTATTCGACCACGCAGAGCTACCGTTGGGACGGCACGGTGACACGGTTCAACCGCAGTGGGGCTGATGCGCAAGAGATCGCCCGCTGGACCGATGCCGGTCGCGTGTTCGAGGTCAGGGGGCGCTGGTGGCCAGAGGAGACCCCTGACGACGTTTCAACCTATGAGCTCCGCTACGAGCTGCGTGTCTTCCGGTTTACCTTCACCCAGACGAACGACACCGGCAGCACCGTCTGGACCTTCGTGAGAGAGCGAAAGTAGGCGGATCATGGTTGGGCCAAGGTCCGGGGCCCGCATCACCTCAGTATTGCTCTTCGCAACACTCGCGGCCGCTCTCTCAGGTTGCGGAGGCGACGACCCGAATCGGACCACCCGAGATGGCGGTCTCGACTTCCTGATCCTAGGAGCTCGAGTTTTCGACGGCTCGGGCTCACCATGGATCGATGCTGCCGTGGGGATTGCCGGTGATCGGATCGCCTATGTGGGGCCGCGGGCATCTGCTCCTGAGGCGACGGAGATTATCGACGCCACGGGGTTGGTGGCGGCCCCTGGTTTCATCGATGTCCACACCCACGCTGGCGGCTTGCGGGATCCCCGGCGGTCTCTGGCAAAGAACTATCTGACGCAGGGTGTCAGCACGGTGATTACCGGTAACGATGGTGGCGGCACCTGGGAGGTCTCGGAAACGCTGGCGACCATGGAGGCAGCTGGTCTCGGTCCGAATGTGGGATTGCTTGTCGGTCACGCCGCCGTCCGCGAAGTAGTCATGGGTGAGGATGATCGCGCTCCCACGGGGAGCGAGCTCGAGCAGATGCGCGATCTCGTTCATCAGGCGATGGGAGAAGGAGCCTTCGGCCTCTCCTCTGGGCTCTTCTATGCCCCAGGGTCTTTTGCGACCACTGGAGAGGTCATCGAGCTCGGGCGCGTCGTCGCTCAGTACGGCGGCCTGTATGACTCTCATCTGCGTGATGAGGGCAGTTACTCGATCGGCCTGCTGGGGGCCGTACAGGAAGCTATCGCGGTGGGAAGAGACGCCGGCATTCCGGTGCACATCTCGCACATCAAAGCGCTTGGGCCCGACAGCTGGGGTCTAGCTGATGAGGTTATCGCGCTCATCGAAGCGGCGCGGGAGGAAGGGATCGAAGTCACCGCCGACCAGTACCCCTACCATGCGAGTAGCACCTCGCTCGGGCCGGCAGTGTTTCCTCGCTGGGCCATGAGTGGTGGAGATGAGTCTTTGGCCCTACGGCTCGATGACGAACAGACCCTGAATCGCATCATCGGGGAGATCGAGGTCAACATTGCCCGCCGTGGTGGACCAGGGTCTCTGGTTATTTCCGCGGATCGGAGTCCGGAGGGTTCCTACGACGAGCCCATCGAGGGGCACTCGCTCGAGGAGCTCGCCTCCCGGTGGGAGCTCGCACCTGCAATGGCGGCTGTATTGATTCAACGAGCGGGTGGGGCACAGGTCGTCTCGTTCAACATGTCGGAGGAGGATATCGAGCAGTTTCGAGTCCAGCCTTGGCTGATGACCGCGTCCGACGGGTCTCTCGTCCTTCCTGGCGAGGGCGCGCCTCATCCTCGCTCGTACGGCACCTTCCCGCGCGTGTTCACTCATTGGGTCCGGGAGCGCAGTCTCCTCTCGTGGGAAGAGGCGATTCGGACCGCCACCTCCTTGCCGGCTATGACCTACAGGCTTTGGAATCGTGGCGTGCTGCGGCCGGGCGCCGCTGCCGATCTCGTCGTCTTCGATGCGGGTGGCCTCCACGATCGGGCGACCTTCGAGGCGCCGCACGCTTTCAGCGAGGGAATCGTGCATCTCTGGGTGAATGGCGAGATGGCCGTTCGTGACGGCGATGTCACTGGCGTGCGAGCCGGCCGCGGGTTGCGCAGGCAGTAGGACACAAATCCGGGCGTGGCGATCTCCGCTGCGATTGTCACTTCCTATCGGGTTGTTGCTGACACGCGAGTTTTCGGCCCGTTGAACAGCGACTCCATGTCAGGATCCCGCACGACGAACCCATGCAGGACACCGTCGACATCACCGACCCAGATTTTGCCGTCGGGAGCTACGGCGAGAATCGTGCCGCGCGTGGATAGCATGGCGCTGCCCCGGTATGTGCCGTCGGGACCGTAGCGATAGAGCTCCTGCCCGATGATCCACTCTCCATCGGGATCTTGGTCGCTGTAACCCGCAAGTTGCCAATATACGCTGCGCATCGGATCCCAGGCGAGGTCGGATGCCGTCTTTGCTATGCCCGAAAGGGTCGTGTCGTTCAAGGTCGTGGGTTGACGGCCGAGGGGAGCCCAGGGGCCAGCCTTGTAGAGAACAGGGATCTCTCTCTGCAGCGCCCCCGCGGGGCTGAAAATGCGAATGCGGCTGGAGAAGTGAGTATCGCCCAGAGCGATTCCCCCTGCCGGAGTTGGCGCCATGCAGAAGGTGTTGCGAAGAAGATAGAGAATGCCCGCCTGGGCCTCCGTGGCGTCGACGAAGGAATCCAGGGGTGCCCCGGATCGGTCGAGTACGTGTACAAGGGCCCTCTCGTCAGGACCCATGATCATGCTCGCCTGGGCCAGCCGGAGGACGAAAAGCCTGTCTCTTGTTCCGACGATATCCAGCGGTGGGAAGTCCAGGGAGATGGGATCGAGTGGGGCCCCTGACGCTCCATAGGGCTGCAGTCGCCGATTGCGGGCATCGGCAACGATAAGACTGCCATCGGGGTAAACCCACATCCCCATGGGGGCGGCGAAATTTCCGGGCGCGGCACCATAGCTTCCCAGGCTGCGCTCGAACTGGCCCTCGGGACCGAAGACCTGTACTCGATGATTGCCGCTATCGAGAACATACAGGCGGTTCTTGAAATCGAAGCCGATTGCAGCGGGCATATACAAGGCCGTGTCGTGCGACTTCGGATTTTCCCCGACGGTGATGGTCTCTACCAACTCGACGGTCCATTCGGCGGGGATCGCTGGCTTCACACAGCCCACCGCGAGGAAGACTGCTAGAAGTGGCGCGAGGGCGAACGTCAGCAAGCGTGGTCCGGCGCCCCAGAGAGGGGGCACGCCAGGGCGCCGGCGCACGACGACCGCGCAACGTTCGGGGGAATGAATAGGGTCGCGCGGCCGGATCATCAGACTGCGCAGACGTAGTTGTGGTGAACCGCCATGGCAATGCAGTGGAAGAGATCGATGTCGCAATCGATCGCGTCGGTAAACGCGTCTGCAGCGCCCTTCGCGTCCAGGTTGCGAACAGCGCGCCAATAGGCCTTGGTCGCACACGCACCGCAGCCCTCCCACTCTCGTAGACAGCCGGCTTCCGCCGGGGCAGCGAGGGCTGGCAGCAAGACAACAGTCGCGATGAGCAGCACACCCAAGACGAACCTGTTCACTTTCGAGTTTCCATGAAGCATGACGACTCCCTCCGTTCGGTGGGGCCGGCGGGCGCCCCAGGTCATTACGTGATTGGCCATCGAGCGGCCATCCGCCTCGTTTGAAGTGAGATGGCCACGCGTAATCAGTCGTCCCGGGACGTCTTGCCCACTCCATGGGGTCCATGTACTCTGCGGCTGCCGTTGGCTGGTGCTGGCATCGAGAGGCTGCACCGCCAGCCCCGAACTGCATTCACCAGCAGTGGTAGGAGGTCCACATGGGAGCACAAGGGTGGGTCGATATCTTGGCCCGATGGCTTCACATCGTGAGCATTGTCGCGTGGACGGGCGGCACGATCTTCATTGCCGGCGCGCTGCTTCCTGCGCTAGGACAGAGGGGGGTCGAGTCCGCCGCAATGGCACGGTCGGCGATACTGCGCTACCGGCCGGTCGTGGCGACCGCTACCATCGTGGTCATCGTGTCCGGCTTTGCTCTGCTGGGCGTGCGCCTATCCTATGCGGGATTCGACCATCTTGGACTCGCGTACAAGATCGTCTTCGGCATCAAGATGTTGGCGGCATTTGCCCTGATCGGCATGGCGCACGCCAGCTATGGACGCCTCGCCGCCGCGGATGACGATGACTTGACGGCCATCGAGGCGATGATGCCCGGGATCGCCATCATCGGTGCGCTCGCGGTGATCCTGCTGGGAATCGCCCTGCACCGCTTCTAGCCGGTATCTCTCGGCCCGCCCCTGCCGAGATCGCGGAGACGCGGAGCTCCGAGCGCCGAGCCACGGGGCTACGTCGAGTAGCCGAGG
>CALAKE010000045.1 GCA_937922775.1 uncultured bacterium
ACCGCTGCCGCTGGTGGTGCCGCCCGTCTCGACGGTATATGCCCGAGCGGTGTACGGGTTGTTGAAGTCCTCAGGCTTCACCGGGACGTGCGTACCATTGCGGATGACGGGTTTGCGACCCTTGTATTCCTCGAAGGTGAGGTAGACGCCGGCCTCCTTCAGGACCCGGAGGGTAGCCTCGAGCCCTTGGGATCTTACCGTCGACTCGACGTCGCCGAGGTCGCAATGAGCAAGTTCCAGAAGTGGACGGTAAGGGCTCCTCGGGTTTTCGAATATGCCGCGGCGCATTACTCGTAGGAAATTCTCCTCCCGCTGTAACAGCCCTCTGCGGATTGCGTCGCGGGCCTCCTCGAGGGTGATCGGACGGCGCAGATAGCCAGGAAGGCCGAGAATGAATCGGCCATACATTTGCACGTCCGAAAGCACACCCACTATTGGTCGTTCCTCCTGGGCGGATCGCTGGCGCGCTGGAGCTAGGTCATCTCGACTTCACCCCGTGCTGCGGATGCCGCGTCGGCAAGGTGTTCGAATTGGGAGGAGGGATCACGATTCGTCGCGGCTCAAGCTCCAGACGTAGGCGGCGAGGGCGTTGAGGCCGTCCTCGTCGAGCTCCATGCCGCCCATCGCGTACATCGGGTAGGGATGATCGCCGCCCTTGAACTCGTCTTCGGCCACACCGCTGACGATGGTGGAGCGGATGCCCTCGAGGTCGCCCTCGCTGTGCAGCCACTGGTCGTCGGTGAGCGCCGGGCCGCGGCCACCGCCCTGGCCACCCTGCATGTGGCAGCGCTGGCAGGAGCCGGAATTGAACATGCCGCCGCCGGTGGCGATCATCTCGTCGGTAACCATGTCCTCTGTAAGCGGGCCGTACTCTTGGTAGCCAGCCAGAGGCACCGCGCTACTGACCGCCGTCGACACCAGCCCGACCGTCGCCATGAGGAAGACTACGCTAAGAATGGCGAGCTTCGTTTTGCGTGCCATGAGTCGTATCTCTCCTGTCTATCGATCCGATGAGGGTTCCCCCTGAGACCGCGTTCCTGATCCCTCGGGAAGCACCCTGACCGGACTCGTCCATGGGGTTCGATGTCTATTATCTGCAATGGGTCGCTGAATATGCCACACTCGCCGTGAACTCACTACCCGCAGTCCCCACATCTGTATTTCCAGATCTACGTTTCTACATCTGCACACCACACCTGCAGGAGATCCCATGAAGCGCGTCCTCGCACTCTTGGCCCTATCCTTGCTCGTTTCTTTGCCCATGGCATGTCAGCCGCAGGGAGGCGACTTCGAGGCCGGTGACATCGAAACCGCAGAGCAGAGGGCCGCCTACGCTATCGGCCTGAACCTCGGCAATAACCTGCGCGCCCAAGGGGGGGAAGATCTCGACGTCGACATCATCGCCCAGGGACTGCGCGATGGCCTGAATGAGAACGAGCCCCTGGTGAGCGTCGAGGATATGGAAGCCGCGATTGCCGAGATGAACGAGATACTGGCGGCCAGGGCAAACGAAATGGCTACCGCCGAAGGCGAGACAAACAGGGCTGAGGCCGAGGCCTTCTTCGCCGAGAACGGCCAACGCGAAGGCGTGACCACGACCCCGAGCGGCTTGCAGTACGAGGTTGTCGAGACGGGAGACGGCCCCTTGCCGGCAGCCACCGACATCGTCAGGGTCCACTACCGCGGCACCCTCCTCGACGGCACCGAGTTCGATAGCTCGCTCGGGGGAGAACCCGTTACCTTCCCCTTGAACCAGGTCATCTCGGGCTGGACCGAGGGGCTCCAGCTCATGACCGTTGGGTCGAAGTTCATGTTCTACCTGCCGGCCGAGCTGGCCTACGGTTCCAACCCGCCCGGCCCTCCGATCGGTCCTGACTCCGCCCTCATCTTCGAGGTCGAGTTGCTGGGGATCGAATCGATGCAGCAGTAGGCGCGAGGCACAGGCCTCCGAGGGAGGTCAGATGAACAGCATCAGATACTGGTTGGCGGTGATCTTGGTGGTTACAGGACCGCCAGCCGTCGTCTGGTGGTTCGTCGTCCACCCTTTTGTCGGGTTCTGGCGTCGGCTAGGCAAGCTCCTGAGCTCATTGATCGTGCTCGCCCTCATGCTGGTGGCCTGCTACTTCCTCTATCAGGCCCGCGATGCGCTTCTGGGCCGTGACCTGGGTGCAAACCGACTCCTCTGGGCGCCGGCATTCATACTGTTTGTCCTGTCCGCGTACTTCGATGCGCGAGCGAAGAAACACCTGAAGCTCCACATCATGACCGGCATGCCCGAGCTCGATCCCGAGGACTCGGGGACACCAATGCTGAAGGAAGGGATCTACGCCAGCGTCAGGCACCCCAGGTACGTCGCGGTGATCGTCGGCATCGCCGCCTTCGCCCTCTTCGTCAACTACCTGGGCATCTACGTCTTCACCGTGCTAACGGTGCCCGCGCTCTGGCTGGTTGTGATCCTCGAAGAGCGCGAGCTCACCGAGCGCTATGGCCAGGAATACGCCCAGTACCAGCGGGAGGTGCCGATGTTCTTCCCGCGGTTCCGCCCGCGGCAGGATCGCTAGCGCACGCGCCGGCGCGACATGAAGGGCTTCGAGCGAACGCCGACCGTGAAGGCCGCCCCTCCATTTTCCTCACCCCAACCGACGTCGAGACGAATCATGTCGACGAACGGAACCAGGAACCGAACGCCCACACCGTAGCCGGTAAGGAAGTTCGAGCTCTTGAACTCCTCCCCTTTGTCCCAAGCGATGCCGCTATCGACGAACGCCGCGGCCAGGACTCCGAGGTTGATGTTGAGCCCGAACAGCGGGAAGAACCGCGTCTTCATCAGCGTGTAGCGGTATGCGGCCGTGTTGATGAACTGGCTCTTACCCAACTGGCTGGCGAGCGACCAGCCACGCACCGTATTGGCGCCTCCGATCTCGAAGTCGAGCCATTTCGGGAAGGTCTCGTCCGGAACACCCGTGCGGAGTGTGGTCAAGGAAAAGACTACGATCTGGTGTCGATCAACGACCGGCTGGTAGCGCCGAACATCGATCAAGTAGCTGGAGAAACTCGTGATGCCCCCCAGCGGACCGCCACTCTTGCTCACCTGGATCTCGCCCTCCCAGCCGCGCCGCGGATCAAACCGGGAATCCAGGGTGTTCAGACCCACGTAGAACCCCAGTGTCGGCACGCGGTCGCTATTATCCGGCTCGATGGTGATGCCGGGCTGGTCGCTCGTCAGCGAGATGTAGCTGAAGAACAGACCGGCCGT
>CALAKE010000046.1 GCA_937922775.1 uncultured bacterium
CTCAACGAGATCCTCGACGGCGTATAGGGGCCAGGCGGCGCACGCGCTCAGAGTGAGGGAAACAGCCGGCACTACCGCTCCTCAATCCAAGGCCGCGACGGCCGTAGCGGCCTGTCGCCGCGACCGGTTACTCGTGCCGAAGCGCCACCATCGGATCCACGCGGCTAGCGCGCAAGGCGGGAATGAGCGTGGCCAGCAGTGCCGCTCCGAGGAGGATTGCCGCGCCGGCGAGCGGCGCGACCGGATCCAGCGGGTTCACCGCCGCGATCATCGCCGCCAGCAGGTGCGCCAGCCCGAAGGCGGCCAGAAGGCCGACCGCGATGCCCACAGCCGTCATGCGCAATCCCTGTAGCAGGATCATCCGAACCACCTTGCCGCGATCGGCACCCAGGGCGACCCGGACACCCACCTCGTGCGTGCGCTGGCTGACGATGAAGCTGACGACTCCATAGAGTCCGGTGACGGCCAGGAAGAGAGCTACCAGCCCGGCGCCGGCCATCAGCGCGCTGATGATGCGCGCGTCGCCGCTCGATTCGTTGATGACGGTGGTCATCAGCCGCGGCTCGAGCATGGGCAGCTCGGGATCGAGCTCGCTGACCACCTGACGAATAATGGGAACCACCGCGCCGATGTCGCCGCGTGCCTTGACCATCAAGAACATGCTCTCGTGATACCACTGGCCGAAGGGCAACCAGATATGGCGAATCTGCTCCCCACGCGGAGGTCCGTAGCGAGCATCGCGAACAACGCCGACGACCTCGATCGTCCGGTCTCTGCGGTAGAAGCGCTTGCCCACCGCGGACTTCCCCGGCCACAGCATCTCGGCCAGAGTCTCATTGATGACCGCAACCTCGCGATCACCTTCGACATCGCCGGGGCCGAAAGTCTGCCCTTGTGCAATGGGCATTCCCATCAGCTCGAAATACTCCGGTGTCACGTAGCTCTCATCGGTGAGCACTTCACTCTCGGAGGTTCTCTCGATGCCTTCGGGAACGACGTTCGCCATCCAACGGCTGTTTCCGAACGGGACGGATACCGTGAGGCCGGCGGCGTCGACCTGAGGAGCCGCCGAAAGGCGCGTGAGCAGGTCAGCGAAGAGGCGCTCGCCCTGATCTGCAGAGTAGGCTCCCTGGCGCAGGTCGACCTGAACCGCAACGACGCCCTCGGGCTCGAATCCCAGATCCAAACTGCGTGCCTGCTGTAAGCCGCGGAGAACGACTCCGGCGCTCACCAGCAGGATGAGGGAGGCGGCCACCTGGGTGACAACCAGGAGATTGCGCAGGCCGACGCCCCGAGTGCGACGAAACACGGTCCGCTCGCCCTTCAGCGCCGAGGTCAGATCCGGGCTCGATGCCTGCAGCGCAGGAATGAGCCCGAAAAGAACTCCAGTGAATACCGAAACGAATGCGGTGAAAGAAAAGACGCGCCAGTCGACCGTCAGGTCGATGCCGTAATCTGGCCCGATGCGCCCTGCGGCCAGAGCTTGCGTCGCCCAGTGCGTCACCAGGAGGCCCAAGCCCCCACCGGCGCATCCGAGGACCACGCTCTCGCTCAGCAACATCGCGACGAGCGTGCGACGATCGGCCCCCATGGCGAGCCGCACGGCGATCTCCGTACCCCGCTTGGAGCCCCGCGCCAGCAGCAGATTGGCCAGGTTAGAGCAGGCCGTCGCCAGCACAAGCACACCGAGCAGAACGGTGAGCCCGACCATCATCATGATTTGGTACCTGTAGTTGGGCTTCACCCGCAGGGCGGAGATCGGGTACACGGCGAATTGATCGCCTCGGCCGTACTCGTCGATCCAATAGTCGGGATGCTCCTGCCGCAGCCGCGCCGACAGAACGTCGAGTTGCGTTCGAACCTGCTCAAGATTCGCGCCGTCGCGCAGGCGGCCGAAGGAGGCCATTCCGCGCCAGCCTCGCTCCTGCGCGCGCTCCTGCGTAATCGGAATGAGTGCTGCGTATTCTATGGGTTGCTCCGGCGAGAGGACCCCCTCCGCCGCCACTCCGATGATCGTTCGGTCAACGCCGTTGAGGCGGATGGTCCGGCCCAGCACCTGGGAGTCGCCGGCATACAGCTCTTGCCAGAGGGCGTGCCCGATCACGGTCACAGGTTGGGCCTCGGGTGCCCCCTCGGACTCCGTGAACGCTCGGCCCAGAGCTATCGGCGTGCCCAGCACGTCGAAGTAGTTGGTCGAGACTTCGGCGCCGATAATCTCACGAGTACCTTGTTCGGTCGTCAGATTGAGGTCGAGACCGAGACCATAGGCGGCGGCATCTTCCAGCGCATCTACCTGCTGGCGAACGTCCTGGATATCGAGCCAGGCAACCGGCGCCGAGACACCACGAAAGATCGCTACTAGCCGATCCTGCTCCTCCACGTGGGGAAGCGGCCTGAAGAAGCCCGCATTCACGAAGCTGCCAATCGCCGTCATGGGAGCCATTCCCAGAGCCAACGAGAGAACAGCGACCGCCGTGAAGCCTGGCGAACGAAGCAGGTTCCGGAAGGCGTAGGGGATATCTTCCGTGAGTGTCTTCCAGAGCAAGCGCGCGAACGAGATCTTGCTCCCCCCACCAAGCGGTGGCCGACCGCCAGGGGCCTTTCCAGGCGAATCGACGGGCGCCGATCCTCCGCGGCGCCGGCGCACCAGCCCACTCAGCCGCGCCCCCCAAGAGCGCGAGCTCACCGCAAGCAACTCGCGCCAGTACCAGGTGCGGGCTCGCCAGGGCGAGTGTGACTGCCAGCGATAGCGGTAGTCCTCCCAGAAGTCACCCAGGATCGCTTCACGGCGGAAGCCGGGTGGCAGACTCAGGCGCAAGAAAAGCTGCGCCAGCCGTGGGGGTCGTACAGTCCGATTGGTTTCCTTTGCCGTCATGCCTTCGCTCATTGTCATCGTTCGTCGCGGGGAGCGTGAACGATTGATCTGCGAACCTCCGATGTGCCTCGATCGGTGAAGCCCGCGCTGTGCGGCTCTCTCAGCGACGTGATTCGACAAACACGTCGTCGAGCCCGTTCCACAGGTTTTCGAGCGCCACACGTGATGCTTTGAGCACTTCCAATCCCGTCGCGGTCACGCTGAACAGCCGCTTGCGGTGACCGCCGCGTTCGGAGGTGGCGGCCTCGATCTCCCAGCGTAGGAAGCCCTTGTGTTCCAGCCGATCGAGGGTGGCGTAGAGAGCGCCGCGCGATACCCTGCGTGATGCACTCTTCTCCAGCTCCCGGCCGATATCGGGGGCGTATGCGCTCTCCCTGAGCTGCAGGGCGGCCAGCAAGACCATCTGCTCGAGCTCGCCTGGATACTGCTTGGTCATGTCGTCCTTCCTGGTTCACGGCCCGCTCGGCATCTCCGCCTCGGACAACTCTGGAGGGTCGCCGCGGCTGGCGGGCCCGTCTGTCTACTTTCAAGACATAGTCTAGGTTATAGACGCACCGGCACGCCAGCAGGTTTCGTTCCGGACACAAAGATTCATCCGCCGTCGTGCACGACCGCGCCCGTTTTCGCTTGGTAGCGCCCCCGAGATCAGGCCGGGAGGGCGGAAAGCTCGATGTCGATCGCCTCCATCAACGGGGCGATGGTGTCCGCGCTGAAGTCGAAGTGGGCGCCTGCAGCCGCGAACAGCTCCGGCAGCGGACGCGAGCCCCCGAGGGCGAGAGCCGACCGGTAGTTGCTCACCGCCGCATCGGCGTCCTCTCTGAATTGTGTCCAGATCTGCAGCGCGCCGAGCTGTGCGATGCCGTACTCGATGTAATAGAACGGCACCTCGTAAAGGTGAAGCTGCCGCTGCCACAGAGACTCGCGCACATGTTCGTAACCCGACCAGTCGAGGTTCGGGCCAAAGCGTGCCTCGAGCTCGATCCAGTGATGCGCCCTCTCCTCGCGAGTGTGCTCGGGATGGGCATAGAGCCAATGCTGGAACGCATCGATCTGTGCCACCCAAGGCAGCAGGCGAATGATGCCCTCGAGGTGCTTGCGCTTGGCCCGGGCGGCGCCGTCCTCGTCATAGAAGACGCTGAACAGGTTGTCGGCGAACAGCTCCATGGTCATCGACGCCACTTCGGCGAACTCTATGGGTGAGTGGCGGTAGGCAACGATGGGATCGTTGCGCGCCGCAATCGAGTGGAAAGCGTGGCCGGATTCGTGCAGCAGGACCTCGACATCCCGGTGCAGGCCGGCGGCGTTCATGAAGATGAAGGGGCGTCGGATCTCGTCACGAGTCGACATATAGCCGCCGGGCGCCTTCCCCTTGCGACTTTCGAGGTCAAGCTCACCACGCTCCAGCATGCCCGCAAACTGTGACTCGAGGTCCGTATCGATCCCCGCCAGAATCCGCTGCACGCCGCCCGTGAGCTCTCCAACGTCGTCGAAGGGACGGAGCGGCGCTCTCCCCAGCGGGTCGACCTCCGTATCCCATGGGCGGAGCGAATCGATCGGCTCGACGGTCTCTCCCTTCTTGGTTGGCCCCTGTGCGTTCAGCAACGCCAGGCGATGCTCGTTGAGCTGGCGATAGAGCGGCACCACACATTCCTCGACGGCTTGGTGAAACGCCTCGGCATCGGCGATGGTGTAGTCGAAGCGCTGCATCGCCTTGAATGCGTAACCGCGGTAGTCGTCGAAGCCAGCATTGCAGGCGATCTGATGACGTAGCGCGACGAGCCGGTCGAAGATCTCATGTAGCTCCTCACGATCCTGCTGGCGACGCTCAGCGACGAGCTCCCAGACCTCGCCACGCACCGCGCGGTTGGTCTCTTCGAGGAACTTGGCGATTTGCGGCAAGGTGTATTCCTCGCCCTGGTAGTTGACCGTCATCGCGCCGATGATCTTCTGGTACTGCTGGCTGAGCTTGGCTGCCTCCGTTTGCAGCGGAATGTTCTCTTCTCTGAAGATCTCGATCTCGGCTTCAATTTCACGGTCGAGAACGCAGTAGCGCTGGTGATCGAGATCCTGCCGCTGCTCGTTGGCTACATACATCTCGTTGAGCCGGTGCCAATAGGGCTTCACCCTCGGGATGATGGTCTCGATGAACTCCAGGTAGCGGTGTTCCTTGCCCTCATCCTCGGTGTCGCAGGTCATATCGATGTAGCGACGCGAGCGCTCTTCCGAAAGGCAGGCGGAAAGCTCGCTGCGATCGAGGAGCCAGCGCTCGAGATCTTCTCCTGAGGCGACCTGGCGACCAACCAACTCTTCAAAGAGCGGCTCGATAGCATCCCAGTCGCCGAGGTCGGCGGTGGCAGGAACGAAGGTACGGGGGAACTCTCTTTCGCTGTGGGGCTCGGTCATTTCTTCGCTAGTCCTGTTTCAAGCGACGCGGTCGTCAGCGGTTCGGCTTTAGGCGTTGTGTGCTCAGCGATCCGTTTTTGGTGATTCGTATTCGGCAGTCGGTGTTCGGTTGTCCGTATTCAGCGATCCGCGCGTAGCGGCGTTTCTGCGAAGCGACGCAGAATCTCCAGCCATTGTCGGGTGAGCAGCCTAAGGGCAGCTTCGCCCTTCTCGGCCGTCGCCAGGGTAGCGTCGCCGAAAATGCCGGTCTCGGAGTAGGCCGGATCTGCAGGGTCGCGAGAGAAGAGGCCGGGCCTGTAGCCAGGGTAGCCCTCGCCGGCGCCGCGATAGTCTTGAACCGCCTTGCTCATGTCGACCAGATCGGGCTGCAGGTAGAGGTGGATCGAGGTCTCCATTTCATCGCCGTGGCCCCCGACTCGCTGTTCAGTAAGCTCCTCCACCTCGGGTGGCTCGATGTCATCCCAGGAGGCAACCATGGTCGGGGTGCCGGTCTCGACTCGAATCTCCCGAGCCACGATCGATAGCGGCAATCCGGTGGCGCGGGTTATGCCGGTATTGAGGAGGACAATTCGCTGGGCCCCCTGCTTGACCAGCGAGAGCGCAACCTCCTTGACGTAGGCGGCAAACACATCCGGGTCGGCGACCTCGGTTCCGGGAAACTCACGGAAGGCGGGGAACCAGCCGTGCAGTATGGGAGGCACGACCACGACGGGTAACTCCTCGACCGCTCGGTCGGTCAGGTATTCCATCACCTTCGCGTCGGCGTTCATGGGCAAGTGCGGCCCATGCTCCTTCGCACCGGCGCCGAAGGGGATGATTACGATGGGCGCCTCCTTTACGAGCCTCTCGGCCTCCGGCCAGGCGAGATCGCCGAGGTAGGCGCCTGCAGATTGCGCCTGCACGGGGGGCATTGCCAGGCTCAGAGCTCCAGATACGACGACCATGGTGGCGAGCAGGCGGCCTGGGGAGGGGTGGCGGCTGGGTACAGCTCGTCGGTCTCTATTCACGGTTGTCCTCTTCGGTTTCAGTCCAAGGTTTCCCCTCGATCCCTGACTCACGGTCGCTCCGGTACCAATCGTCGATGAGGTGATGGGCGAGCGCGATCTCGGAGGGCAGGATGACATTGCCGGCAGCGACCTCCTCGTCGAGTTGATCACGGCTGAACCAGCGCGCGTCCTCGAGCTCATCGGCGTCGGTATTGATGGAATCGTCGCGCGCACAAGCTGTGAAGCCAATCATCAATGAGGCCGGAAAAGGCCACGGTTGTGACGAGTGGTATTCAACACCCTCCACCCTCACGCTCGCCTCCTCGAAGACCTCCCTGACTACCGCGTCTTCGAGGCTTTCTCCCGGCTCCACGAACCCGGCGAGCACAGAATAGCGTCGGGCAGGCCACCTCGCCTGCCGGGCCAGAAGGCAGCGGTCGTCGTGCGTGACTCTCACGATCATCGCGGGGTCGGTGCGGGGGAAGTGCAAGGTCCAGCATTGATCCGAGGTACACCGGAGCCAGTGGCCGGCCTCCTCGCTCCGTGTCGGGCTGCCGCAGGTCCCGCAGAACTGATGTTGCTGATGCCAGTGGACCATCGCCTGGGCGTAGGCGAGCAAACCGCCATTCGTGCGATCGATGAACGGCCCGATTCTCCGCAGGCTCACAAAGTGCCCGCGCCCGGCCAGCTCGGAGTCTTCTTCAGGATGCTCGATATCCGACAGGTCGACGGCGAAATAGGCCGCGCCCTCCAGAGTTCCCAGGAGGATGCTGTTCTGTCGGAAGTCATGAGATAGCGCCGAGGCCTCCTCGACGGTCAGAAGGACGGGTAGCGGGGGATCTACGCCCTCTCGCTCCCGGTCCACGAAGAGACGGCTGCGCCAAACCGGTACTACTTGGCTCTCTTCATCAGCGAGGCGCTCCCTTACCCAGTCGGCATCGCTGCGCAGATGAGCAACTCGGTCGATCTGTTCGCTGGCATAGAAGTGGCGCATGATCTCGAAGTTCGATGGATTCGAGGAGGGAACTGGCCAGACCGATGTTACCAGCGGAGACGCGCGGAGAGCGATCCATGGTGTCGTGGGGGCCGGGGACGCCGGGCTGGGCGAGCTCCCGGGTTGGTCGAACCCTGGGCTAGGCGAGCTCTCGGGTTGGTCAGACCCAGGGAATGTCGGACTCTCGGTTAGTCGGAGCTCGCGTCGACACCGTAGATCGGCAAACCCAGAAAGACCACGATGCTGATTAGCGCCAGGATTCGGCGCACCAGCGTATCCGCCTTCTTCATCGGCTGATCTGTGGTCATTCGATCCATCGTTCTCGCGCTCCACTCCCGGCCATCTGCTCATCTGCCGGTCGACCTCGGGTACGTTTCGCTCAATCCTTTACAGAGCAAGTGGCATGCCAACACCTGTGGTATCTGGAGAG
>CALAKE010000047.1 GCA_937922775.1 uncultured bacterium
CGAGGCTCGCTCTCTGCTGGCTGGCGGCCTTCTATCAGAGATACGAGCGATCGACCATCAAGCTGTTCACCATCGGGCTGAGCACCGACGATCTCCGCGATGGTCGGCAGAATATCGATGGTCATCACCGGGCTGGTGACAGTCACGCCCTTGGCGAAGCCTGCGGGCCAATGCATGACGGCAAAGACGCGAATGCCGCCTTCGAATGTCGTCATCTTGAAGCCGCGTAGATCCCCTGCCGAACCTGCATGATCGCCCCATACAGTCCATGGACCATTGTCGGAAGTGAAGATAATCAGGGTCTCTTCCTCAATGCCCTTGTCGCGCAGCGCCTTCATGATGCGCGCCATCTGCAGGTCATATTCGCAAATTACATCCTGATAGAGGCTGCCGCCGGAGCTGCCTTTGATCTCGTCTCTTACGAATATCGGAATATGAGAGGAGCTGTACGGCAGATATATAAGAAATGGACGGCCGTCACTTGCATCGATGACCGATAGTGCCCTGTCGGTAAAAAGCTGTGTCAGCACCTTTTGGTCTGACGGAGTGACACCGGCCTTCGCAACGCTGCTGCCCTCATAGATGGGTAAGGGTGGGTGTGAGCTGCCGGGGCTGTAGGCGTAGGCCATCTCGTCGGCGGGATCCAAGGCCTGGGCATCTCTCTGGTAGGGCCACATATCGTTGGAATAGGGGATGCCGTAGTACTCGTCAAAACCATGCGAGAGTGGCAGCGCCCCGGGAAGATGTCCCAGATGCCACTTGCCGAAAACATGAGTGGAATACCCGTGCTCCTGCAGCAGCTCGGCCAGCGTTTGTTCTTCCTGGGGTAGGCCTTCGGTGTCATCTGGAAAGAGAACATTGGCAAAGCTGAAACGGTCCGGGTAGCGGCCAGTCAGCAGAGCGGCACGTGAGGCGGAACACACGGGGGAAGCGTCATAGAACTGGGTGAATTGCACACCATTCGTTGCGAGAGCATCAATGGTGGGCGTTGGGGTGGAGGACCCGGTAACTCCAAAATCGGCGTAGCCCGCATCGTCGAGGAAGACAAGGATGATGTTGGGTGTTTCGGATCTATGCTGGAGCTCAGGCGCGCTGCCGTAAGCCGGAAACGACAAGGCAGCAGCTATTGCATACGGCAGAAGCCGAACTGAGATGGGCGCCTTTGTCATCTGTGTTCGTCGCTTTGATCCGGCACCCGTGAGCGAGGCTGGCACCGCGTGCAGGGTATAACAAGCCGATGAATGAAGACCACGACGCAAGGTTCGCTCAGCGGGATGTGAACAAAGACACACTGGTAGCCAATGGGGATTAGTATGGACCGGATCGGACCTGACCCGGTATCTCACTCAACGGCCCTCTGCATGTTGCTGATGGGCCTGGACTTCAGCCAAGGAGGCGCCTCATGCGCCCACGCCCCTTGTCCTTCCTTCTGATCGCCACGCTATTTTTCGGCATCTCGTCCATGGCATCTGCACCTGCTTCCGCTCAGCGGGCAGATCCCCTGGAGACTCCTCTTCCGGAAGATCTCCTTCTCATGTTGGCTGATGAGATCAGCGGCCAGGATGCCTTCGACAGCATAGTGAAGCTGGCGGGAGCGCCCTGGCTACGGACACCGGAAGAGCTGCGGGGGGAGACAAACTTCTACGAGTCGGAGGAGCTGTACCGGATGGTGCTGGCATACGGCATCGATAATGTCCGGCTGGACCGTTATGAGGCACCCGGCTCCTTCTCCTACCCGATGGAGGGAGACCTCTGGGTCGACGGTCGCCGGTTGGCCCGCATGCCTGGTGACCCGGCCCTCATCGCCAGTGGCTCCCAGACCGGCGAAGTCTCCGGCCGTCTGATCTACGTGCCACAGACTGCCGAGGATCAGCTTGACGATCTCCAGGAGGTCATCGCCTCGGACCCAAACCGATACCGAGGCGCGACAGCCCTCATGTGGACTCATCCGAGGGGAGATCTATTTCGGATCTTGGACCAGGCGGGCCTAAATGCCGTCATCAGCTTCAGCTCCAGAGAGCGCTACGCCGATCCGGATCAGGTGGTCTACAGCGGAGGGGGCTACAGACAGGGCCAAAACCTGCGCCTCGGAATGACCGTTTCCTGGCGGCAGTGGTCCGAGCTCCTGGAAGACGTGGAGAGGGGTGAGGAGATTCTGGTACAGGCCAGGGCTGTCCTGGAGAGCTTCCCCCAACGGCTCGAGACCGTTTACGCCTGGATCCCGGGGACCGAGCCGGACCTGCCAGGGGTTGTCTACACGGCACATCTCTTCGAGGGGTACACCAAGCGGGGAGCCAATGACAACGTCGGTGGCCCGGCCGTCCAGCTGGAGATCCTCCGGGCTCTCCACCACCTCATCGAGGCCGGAAAGCTGCCTCAGCCATGCCGCACGCTCCATTTCGTCTGGCCCGACGAATACAGTGGCACCTATGAGTTCCTGCGAAGAGATCCGGAGCTCCTGGAGCGACTGGCCATAGACATCAACATGGACATGGTGAGCGAGGCCCTGAGGAAGAACAACGGGATCTTCGCCATGAGCGAGACGCCTCCCCACCTGGCTTCCTTCTTCGACGGGCTGGCCCGGGCGGTCATGGACTATGTCTGGCGAACCAATGACATCGTCTATCCGTATCCCGTTTCCCCCAGGGACCGCTCAGGGGGCCAGTACTTCCTCCGGCCGCTTTGGGAGAAGAACGGATCAAAGGACGCCTTCCGCTTCTACACCCATGAGACAACGGGTGCGAGCGATCACGAGGTCTTCAACAGCCCCTCGGTAGCCGTCCCGGGCATTCATTTCTTCGTCTGGCCCGACCAGGTCTACCACGCTGACAAGGACCTGCCGGAGAGTGGGGACCCGACCACCATGCGCAGGGTGGCGTTTATCGGGGCGGCCACCGGCCTTGTCTCCGCCAACCTCTCGGACGAGATGGCCCCGTCTCTTCTCGACGCGGTGTCGGATTTCGGCTACACGAGGCTGGCTGAACGGGTGATCCCCAGAGCCATGGAAAGGTTGGAAGCCGGCGGGGATGTTGGTCTGGCCTGGCCGATCCTTTCGGCAGGCGTGGACCGGGAGATGGACGCCATCCGCTCCGTCGATGGAATCAGCACGGGGAGCTCCCAGGCTAAGGCCCTCGTTGAGGCCCGCCTGGCCGAGTGGCAGGGCTACCGGGAAGGTCTCGAGCTGTTCTTCCTTCAGGCGGCGCGGGCGAGAGGCATCGCGCTTGCGGAGATTCCCAGACCTTCATCAGCAGAGGGGGCTGCCTTCGATCTGATCCCGGCGCTGGCTGAGGGGATACGGGGTCAGGAGTTCTCCCTGCGCGATTTCGGCCCGATGCAGGAACATCTACGGAATCATCCGGACGCAATCGAATCGTTGGGCCTCAGCGGCAGCCAGACCAGCCAGATCCTGAACTTCGTGAACGGTAGGCGGTCGGTAGGGGAAATCCTGAATTGGGTCCGGGGAGTGACGGCCGAGCCACTCACCCTGGATCAGCTCCAGGGTTACCTCGAGATCCTCCGAGAAGTGGGGTGGATCTCTCTCGGGTGACGGGGTCTAGCGCTGCAGGCGGTTGAATCTACTCAAAATCTCTTGCAGGCGGTCGTGAGGCAGGGCCTCGATGCGATGGCCGTCCCTCCCGACCATCGTGTCTGCCGCGATGATGGCATTGATGATGGCCTCCTCGGTTGCCTGCACCGTGGCCTCGAAGACGCGCGTGATACGAGAGTTGCTGAGCACGACAACTTCGGCTGTCGGGTTGGCCGAGGCAACACCCGGGTTGGCGCTCGAGAAGGCGACGAAGATGTCACCCGAGCCGTTGTGGGAAGTTCCCCCGACACGGGCGACACCGAGCGAGGCGCGCCGGGCCAGACGCTTCAGCTGGTGAGGCAGAAGTGGTGCGTCAGTGGCAACCACGATGATGATCGATCCACCTCCGGCCGGATGGTCGTCCACGGGGAACGGCACCTCAGATCCATTCTGCCGGGCGATCTCCATCCCCACGGGTACCCCATCGATGCGTAGCTGGGTGCGGCCGCCGAAGTTTGCCTGCACCAGGACCCCCACGGTGTAGCCTCCGGCATCTTCCGGAAGTTGTCGCGACGACGTGCCGATGCCGCCTTTGAACCCCATACAGATCATCCCGGTGCCGCCGCCTACGTTCCCTTCAGCCACCGGTCCGGTAGCCGCGCTATCCAGGGCAGCGAATACATGCTCCGGCTTCACATGGAAACCGTTGATGTCGTTCAGATAGCCGTCATACGTTTCCGCCACGACCGGCAGAGACCAAGGCTGAAAGGCGGCGCGTCGCTCAACCTGCCAGGCAATCACCGCATCCCGAACCACGCCGACGCTGTGGGTGTTGGTGATGGCGATGGGGCCTTCGAGGAAGCCAGATTCCTCCACCCAAGTCGTCCCGGTCATCTCACCATTGCCGTTGAGAGCGAACCAACCGGCGAAAACCGGTTCCTCGGGCTGCTCGCCCCGCGGCAGAATCGTCGTGACTCCGGTTCGCACCGGCCCCTCGCCCACCGTCAGGGGGCCGTCGCCTCGGATCAAGGTGGTGTGGCCGACCCTCACCCCGTCTACATCAGTGATTGCATTGAAGGCGCCGGGGGTTCCATCGAAGTGGATGCCCAGGTCGCGCGCTCTCGGTTTGTCTTGAGCGCCGCCCGTCGCAGGTACTAGCAGCAACGCCAGAAGAAGCGGCAGCGCCGCCGGAGCCGAGCGGATCGTCACACGGACCGCCCACATCCTGCCGAGTCTCACTCGGGTGGCCAGGCGGGCCACCCCATGAACCAGATCATTCCCTGAGATTCTCATCCTGCCTCCTCTTTGCAGACACGCCCGGGTGGCAGGGTATTCCAGCCAGCCTGAATGTCTCAACAGGTCACGGCTGCGCTGGCGGGAGGCGCCGCGAGGACTGCTGCGTGCGGCGCTTGATTCCAGTGTTCGACGTACTGACAAGTACGTCTCCGCTCCCGAATCGGCGCGCGCCTTGTCCTCGCGGCCCCTTGCGCCCGCTCGCTTCGCGACGCGTTGAGATATGCGGGCTAGATTGGTTAACTCAATGTGCGCGTCGCTGTTCTAGGAGACCCTTGTCAGGAGCGGCGGATCTGTCGCCAGACCTCGTCGAACTCACTCTCTGCCGCCGCGGGCGGCTCGGTGAGCAGGGAGACGCCGATGGTCAGCAGGAATCCGACGGCGAACCCCGGAAGCATCTCGTACAGGTCGTAGGTGTAGGTCTTGAAGAAGACGACCCAGAGTACGGCGGTAGCGTAGCCGCCGAGCATGCCGGCGATAGCGCCTGCGCGGGTGGTGCGCTTCCAGAAGAGGGAACAGAGAACCACCGGCGCGAATGCACAGCCCAGCCCCGACCAGGCGAACAGCACGAACCAGAAGATGAGACGCGTCTCGGTGAGCGCAAAGAGGATCGCCACCCCGCCGATCAGCACCGTGGTCAACTTGCCGTACAGTGAAAGCCGGCGCTGCGACAGCGCTGGACGGTAGATGCGCTGCACGATGTCGCGCACCACGGTGGCCGAGGCCATGATCAACAGTGAGTCGGCCGTCGACATGATCGCCGCCAGAACGATGACCAGAAAGACTCCTGTGAACACGGCGGGTAGCAGCGAGGCGGCAAGCTCTGGTAGCACCGACTCGGGGTCGGCGAGGTTCGGGAAGAGCACCCGCCCTGCCATGCCGCTGAATACGGCACCGATGTCGAAGACGACGATGCATGCCACCGCCATCAGCCCGCCGTCGAGAATATCCCTGCGGCTACGGGCGGCGATGAATCGCGTCAGCAGCTGCGGGGCACCCAGGAAGGCGAGGCCGATGCCGACAAAGCTCGCGGCCGAGATCACCCCCTGCAGGCTCATTCCGTAGCTGCCCATCGGCCGCAGCAGGTCCGGATCGGTGGCCTGCAGCCCCGCCATCGTCGCGCTCCACCCGCCGGCGGCGGCGAAGCCGACGAAGGGCAGGATCAGCAGCCCGCCGAGCATCAGCACTCCCTGCAGGAGATCGCTGTACGCGACCGCCTTGAAGCCGCCGACGGTCGTGTAATAGAGGACCACAGCGGCGCCGATCAGGACGCCTGCCGCGTAGCTTGTCCCCAGGAACGAGGAGAAGGCCTTGCCGGAGGCGGTCAGCTGCGCCGCTGTGTAGGCGGTGACCATGCTCACGACGATTATCAGGCTCAACCAGCGCAGCACGTGGGCGGTGTCGTTGAAGCGCGCCTCCAGGTAGTCGGGCACGGTAATCGCCTCGTAGCGGTCGGTCCACACCTTGAACGGCTGCGCGACCAGGACCCAGGCGAGCGCCACGCCGAGGACCTCGCCGAGGACGATCCACAGCGCGTGAACGCCGACGGCGTAGCCCATACCGGTGAGGCCCAGCAGCAGCCAGGCGCTCTCGCCGGTGACGTTGGAGCTGAAGGCGATCACCCAGGAGGGTAATTCCTTGTCGGCGACGTAGTAGCCCGCGACGCTCCGCGCCCCCCGCCGCGCCCACCAGCCGAGGCCCAGCAGGATCAACAGGTAGACGACGAGGACGCCGACGACGGTGGCGGATCCCACGTCAGGCGTCTCCGCGCCTACGCCGCTGGCGCACGTAGTAGACCAGCTCGATCCCCAAGCCCAAGCCGACCGAAGCAATCAGCAGCAGCCAGGCTGCCCAGGGCAGGCCGACGATCACCGGCGCACCCGTTCAGCCCGCCTGCTCGACGCGCTCGCAGGCGCGGCCCAGACGAGCCAGCCCCTCGGCGGTTTCCTCCTCGGAGATCAGCAGGCTCGGGCCGATCCGCACGACGTGGCCCTGCAGGCCACCCAGCCCGACGAGGAGACCTTCTTCCTTGGTAGCCCCGAGGAGGGCAGCCGCCCGCTGCGGGCTCGGCCGCTTGCTCTCA
>CALAKE010000048.1 GCA_937922775.1 uncultured bacterium
GTCACCGGACCATCCTTGCCACTGCTGCAAGTGTGTCGCTTGACAGGCGACACTTGACGGTCTACGATAACGACATGATCCGCTCCTTCAAGCATCGTGGGCTGAAAGCCCTCTACGACGGGAGGACTGCGAAACGCGTGCCTCCGGATCACGTGGAGAAGCTGCGAGACATTCTCGCCGTACTGGACGGGAGTCTGGGTCCAGCCGACATGGATCTCCCCGCCTTTCGGCTTCACGCGCTCAAGGGGAAAAGGACAGGGTATTGGGTCGTTTCCGTCTCGGGCAACTGGCGTGTGACGTTTCGATTCAAGGAAGGACACGCGGTAGAGGTCGACTACGTCGACTACCACTAGGCAGCCAGGAGGTACGCGTAATGGCCATGCAGAATCCGCCTCATCCCGGGGGGATCGTCCGCCGACAGTGTCTGCAGCCTCTCGGCCTAACGGTGACAGCCGCGGCAAAGGGTCTCGGCGTGACTCGCCAGGCGCTGTCCGATCTCGTCAACGAGAAAGCGGGAATCTCAGTCGAGATGGCGATCCGTTTGTCCAAAGCATTCGGCTCCAGCCCGCAGATGTGGCTGAGCCTCCAGTTGGCGTATGATCTGTGGAAAGCGAGAGATCGCGCCGCGGAGATCGAAGTCAAGGATTTTCGGGCCGCGTGACGAGCTTGCGTTGCTCAGCCATCCAGACGCTGCCGAAATCGCCCTCGCCGATCGGCTCGTAGCGCTCGATCTTGGCACCCGGCTGAGCGGATTGCCAGAACAGTATCCGTACCCCGGTACAGGAGTCGCGCGTTCGCTTCATGGAAGTTCCATGGCGTTCACGCCATTTTGTGCGGCGTATAATGTGATATCTACCTCAAAATGTGCCATAATGCGCGCATGGAACGGGACGTCTACACCAACCTCCTCGCATGGAGAGCTTCTCCTCGGAGGAAGCCCCTGCTCTTGAGGGGTGCGCGTCAAACGGGGAAGACGTTTCTGCTCAGACAGTTCGGAGATCGTGAGTATGAACGGGTCGTCTACTGTGACTTCGAAGAAGATCCCGCTCTGGATGGGTTCTTTCGTCGCGACCTCGATCCGCATCGCATCGTGGCAGAGCTATCCGTCTACAAGGGCTTCGACATCCAACCCGAGCGCCATCTCATCATCTTCGATGAGGTACAGACATCGAATCGGGCCCTGACGTCACTCAAGTATTTCCAGGAACTAGCCGGGGCCTACCACGTCGCGGCGGCCGGGTCGCTGCTCGGCATCAAGATGTCTCGACCTGGGTCGTTCCCGGTCGGGAAGGTGAACTTCCTCGATTTGCATCCCATGTCTTTTCTGGAGTTCCTCAAAGCGATGGGGAAACCACGATACGCCGAGTTGCTCTTGGATCTGACGGAACCCGAGCCGCTTGCCGATGCCATTCATTTCGATCTCATCGACCTGCTGCGCATCTACTACTTCACCGGCGGTATGCCGGAAGCGGTCGGTAATCAAGCCGAGGCTGGCACCGCCCGGGTCACGCGGCAGATCCAAAACGATATCCTCGACTCATACGTGCTGGATTTTGCCAAGCACGCGCCTGCGACGGACATACCGAAGCTCAGCCTGATCTGGGACTCGATCCCTCGTCACCTGGCGAAAGAAAACAAGAAGTTCATGTTCTCGACCGTTAAGAAAGGCGCTCGGGCTCGGGAGTATGAGAATGCGCTTAGATGGCTCCAGGATGCAGGGCTCGTTCGATTTTGCCACGCGGTTTCAGCGAGCCGGCCGCCACTGAAACACTACGCGGATCGAAGCATTTTCAAGGTATACGCACTTGACGTAGGGCTCCTGGGCGCCATGGCCCGAACCCCTCCGGAGGTCGCCGTTCAGGGCGACCGATTGTTCACTGAGTACGGCGGGGCCTTGGCCGAAAACTACGTTGCCCAGGAGTTGGCCGCGGCGGGCCACCCGGATCTTCACTACTGGCGAAGCACAGGAGGGAAGGCCGAGCTCGACTTCCTGTGCGAGATCGGGCGCACCATTGCCCCGGTCGAGGTCAAGGCTGGTTTGAGCCGCAAGAGCAAGAGCCTGAGGTCGTACGATCAGCAGTTCGCCCCTGATGTGCTGGTTCGAACCAACCTCCTGAATCTCAAGAAAGACGGGAAGATCTGCAACGTTCCCCTCTACGCCGTCTCTCTCGTCCACCGGCTCGTGTGAGAGCCGAGGCGCTCTGGCGCAGCTCTTGTCTGGCAGCATATATGTTTCTTGAAATTCCTCAGTTGACATGAAGATTTACATGTATATTATGTTCACTTATGCTACCTCGCCCACGTGCCCTTCGTCGAATTGAGGAGGTCCTGGCCACCCGCCCCGTGGCCGCGCTTCTCGGCCCTCGACAGTGCGGAAAAACCACTCTTGCGAGAATGATCGCCGACCGCGAGCCTTGCGAGTTCTTCGACCTCGAGAACCCTGTTGACCGTCGCCGACTTTCCGCCCCCATGACGACGCTTCAGAAGCTGTCTGGACTCGTGGTGCTGGACGAGGTGCAACGTCTGCCCGAACTGTTCGAACTGCTCCGCGTCCTTGTCGATCGACCGGAGAACCGAGCTCGATTCCTGCTCCTGGGCTCGGCGTCGCCTCGACTCGTCCGAGGCGTCTCAGAATCCTTGGCCGGCCGTATCGGCTTCATCGATCTATCCGGCTTCGATGTTCGCGAAACCGGCGCAGAGAACCAGGATCGCCTCTGGACCCGGGGCGGTTTTCCGCGCTCGTTTCTCGCGCGGGATGATCCCACGAGCATGGGCTGGCGCGACGGCTTCATCCGCACGTTCCTCGAACGGGATATTCCCCAGCTCGGGATCACGATTCCCGCTGAGACCCTGCGACGGTTCTGGACCATGATGGCTCACTATCACGGTCAGATCTGGAACGCCGCTCAGCTCGCTCGGTCGCTGGGCGCATCCGAGAATACTGCGCGCAGCTACCTCGATATTTTGGCCGGGGCCTTCATGATTCGGGTGCTCCCCCCCTGGTTCGAGAACGTCAGCAAACGACAGGTCAGGTCTCCCAAGGTCTTTCTCCGTGACACGGGCATCCTTCACGCCCTCTTGCAGATTGAGACCCTTACGGATCTACAGGCGCATCCGAAACTCGGAGCATCGTGGGAGGGATTTGCTCTCGAGCAAGTGGTCAGCCTGCTCGATACACGCGATGCTTACTTCTGGGCCACTCACGGCGGTGCGGAGCTTGACCTGCTGGTGATTCTCCGGGGCAAGCGCTATGGATTCGAGTTCAAGTATGGCGACGCGCCTCGGCGAACAAAGTCGATGAATATTGCGCACTCGGATCTCGCGCTGGAGAGGTTGTGGGTCATCTATCCCGGATCCAAGGAGTACGAGCTTGATGACTCAACCGCGGTGGTTCCTCTCGGTTCGATCCCTCGGCTGGCCGGCGAGTTGAGAGCCTCGTAGGTATGGGGAGACGCCGGGCCACGCGGTGATTGGGCCAGCCATAGATACGCTTGTTCGATGAACGCCCCGGGCAACCCACTCCGCCTGGTGTGTACCTCGGCGGCTCGCTAGTATCGTGCTCGGAATCAGCCCGAATCTCCTCTCGTAGAACTACGGGAAGACAACGAGCTCATCATGAGGGGGCACCGGTCCTGCTGACGCCTCTCGCCATTGAAATCTCGCTGCGGTCCATTCTGCGCGAGGCGTTGGGTGACTTCCGGCGCACCTGGCCACAGCTGGTGATCACCGACCTCCTGGTGCGGACGCTCGCCGTCGTGGTGCTCGCACCTCTCCTGGGACTCCTTCTCAGAGTCTTCCTCGCCACCACGGCCACGGGAGTGGTTAGCGACGCCGCCATTGTGGGTTTCCTGCTGCATCCGATCGGATGGGTAGCGCTCGTGGTTGTGGCCTCGGTGTCGCTGGCGCTGCTATTCCTGGAGCTCGGTCAGCTTTTGGTTATCGGATTCGGTGCGGGCGAAAAGCGTCGTGTGACCTGGCTCGAGGCATTTCGGTACGCCGTCGCGCGCCTCTCTCGGTTCGTGCAGATCGCCGCACACATGGTGCCCCGCCTGTTGCTCATCGCCCTGCCTTTCCTGGCGTTTGGGGGGGGGCTCTATCTGCTTCTCGCACGCCAGCACGACATCAACTACTTCCTCGCCCAGAAGCCGCCCGAGTTTCTCGCCTTCGTTGCCGTTGTGGGCCTCCTGCTGGTGGCAATGTCAGCTCTTTTGATGATCCGCTTTGCCGGCTGGCTGCTGGCCCTGCCCATGGTGCT
>CALAKE010000049.1 GCA_937922775.1 uncultured bacterium
CGAGCGGGAGCAGGTCGTCCTCCGTGAGTCGATAGAGGTCCGCCAGCGAGCTCTGGATGAGTCCGACAACGATGAGTTGCCGAACGGTCTTTTCTCCGAGCCCTTCGATGTCCAGCGCGTTTCGACTGGCGTAGTGCTGCACCGATCCGAGCAACTGGGCGCTACATGAGAGGCCGCCCGTGCAAACGAAATAGGCACCATCACGCACGACCTCGGAGCCTGAGACGGGGCAACGTTCGGGCATCTCGAACGGCTCTGCACGTTCGGAATCAGGGCGCTCATCCACTCTCTCGACCACGTAGGGAATGACGTCTCCAGCACGTGCCACACGCACTTGGTCGCCGGGACGAATGTCCTTCTCTCGTACCTGGTCGTAGTTGTGCAGGGAGGCCCGCGAAATGGTCACCCCGCCGACCTCGACGGGCGCCAGCAAAGCAACTGGTGTCAGGATGCCAGTGCGCCCCACCTGCAGAATGATGTCTTCGACCGTCGTTACCTCCAGGCGAGGCGCGAACTTGTAGGCAAACGCCCAACGCGGGCTGCGCGAGCGCAGGCCTAGATCGCGTTGGGCCGCGAGGCTGTCCACCTTGATGACGATGCCGTCGATCTCGTAGGGCAACGCGTCGCGCTCATGCTCGAGCTGGTGGTGGAACTCGACGACCTCGTCGACACCTCGGCAGAAGCGACTACGATCGTTGACCTTGAATCCCCAGCGCCGCAGCAAGTCGAGCTCCTGCCGGTGAGTTTCAGGCGCTTCAGAAAGGGTCCCCGGTGACCACTCGACAGCCAGGATGTCGTAGAAGAAGACGTCCATCGGGCGCGAGGCGGTGATCGACGAATCCAGTTGCCGCAGTGCTCCCGCCGCCGCATTGCGGGGATTTGCGAAGGGCTCCTCCCCACGTTCGAGTCGTTCTCGATTCAGGCGATGAAAGCCCTCCAATGGCATGTACACCTCTCCACGCACGGCCAGGAGCGGAGGAGGAGACCCCCCGAGCCGCAGGGGCAGACTGGGGATGGTGCGAAGATTCTCGGAGATCTCCTCTCCCCGATATCCGTCGCCACGCGTGCTGCCGCTTTCCAGCAAGCCATCCCGATACACCGCCTCGATCGACAGTCCATCGAACTTCAGCTCCACGACGTATTCGATCAGATCCGACTCCAGCGCACGCCGTAGCCGCTCGTCGAAATCTCGTACCTTCTGCTCCTCGTGGCCCGAGGCGAGCGACAGCATGGGAGCCAGGTGGTCGACCGAGGGCAAGGACTCCTTGGGCGGTGCGCCAACCCTTTGCGTCGGAGAATCGGCAGCCTTGAGCTGGGGGAACGCCTCCTCGAGGTCGAGCAAGCGTTGGAAGAGGAGATCATAGGTTCCGTCGGAGATCTGGGGATCATCGAGAACGTAGTAGAGGTGACCGTGGTGGTGAAGAGCCTCGCTGAGCTCCCGGGCTTCCTTCTCTGCCGCGGCGTCGCTCAGGCTTTCGATAGCCTCGAAGTCCACGCTTCCTGGCTGCACGTACCTGTTCTTCTCGGGTGCCTTCATTCGCCATCCTTGCCGGCGGCTCGGTGACGCCGCGCGCTCCAGTCCCTGATGGGTTGCCACAAACGATCGCGGAGTCCGCGTGGCACGTAGGCGCGCAGCCAGTGCCTGGCGGGAGCCCGTTGGCTCAACAACTCCGATAGTACCTCCGCATCGTCGAGGTCGATCGGATCGGGGTTATCCTCAGACAACATTCGATACGACACCTCTCCCTGCCAATGGTGTCGCACCCGGAAGAGATCCGGATACCTGTAGTAGAGAGCTGTCATCTGCGGATCAACTCGCATCAGGTGATGGAACAGACGTCCGAACTGCCGGCGGCCTGCCCGGGCCCGAATATGAAGGCGGGTCTCATGCTGCCAGATCGTCCAGCGGTGCTTTTGCCATCCGAACAGGTGCTCACCGATCGCGGAGGGGGTCTCCACGTAGCCGGCCCTCGCGACGCGGCTCAGCTCTCCCAGGAATCCTGCGACGTCGTCGGCGTGCTCGACGACGTGGATGGCGATCACGTAGTCGAATGCATTGTCCACGAACGGCAGGGCTCCGCCGTCGGCGAGTACGAACGGGCGATCACGTTTCAGTGTCCCGGCCCGCTCGCGATCCTCCAGGTACCGGTCACACAGTACGTCCGCGCGCGGATGAGGATTGTGTCCGCTGCCGATTTCCAGCACGCGTGCGCCACTTGAAATGTTCAGGTCGGGATGACTCACTGCTCGCTCCAACTAGCAGGCCGTGGTGAGCGGGTCGCCCTTCTCTCAATCACACACAGAGTCCTATCGACCCGGACCCCACCGAGGCACCATGATTGTAGATGCAGGACGATGACCTTTCATGGTATTTCGACCATACGGGCGCCGGCAGGCTGGCCGAGGGCGCCGATACAATAACAGGAGAGCGATGTGAAACGGTCCGCGAACACCAGCCTCATTCCTACATTTCGGGGCATGGTCCTTCTGGTCGCCCTCAGTGTGCTCGGCGCCGCGCCAGCGCTGGCGCAGGATCCTGCAGTCGCGGCGGCAACGCCCGAGGCCACCATGACACAACCGGGCACCGCCGCGCGCCTCGAGGCAGTGCTGCAAAGCATCGTCGAGCGCTTTCCGGGGCGCATCGGAGTGTACGCAGAGCATATCGAATCCGGCGTCGCCGCTGGTGTGGACCCGGACACTCCGTACGGCATGGCGAGTACCTACAAGGTGCCCATCCTCGTCGAGATGATGGCGCGAGTCGAATCCGGGGATTGGAGCCTGGACATGCCGATCGACCTCACCGTCCGGGATCAGCACATTGGAAGTGGGCTGCTGGCGGACCTCTGGGCGCCGGGCCTGACCCTCTCGCTCAAGAACCTCGCCACGATGATGATCATCCTCTCCGACAATTCCGCCACCGATATGCTCATCGACCGCGTGGGCGCAGCCGAGGTAACGGCGAGGATGCGATCTCTGGGGCTGGAGAACATTCGCGTCGATCGAACAACGCTGGAGCTCATCCTCGACTACAACGGCATCGACTACGAACCTGTCGCCGAAGCGTCACTGGTGGAAATCATCGCGTACCGGCAGCAGGTCAGCATGAGTCCGGAAGAGGTCGCCTCCGTCCGAGAAGAGTTTTACGAAGGGCCGGAGGACAAGGCGACTGCGCGAGAGATGACCGCCTTGCTCATCGAGATTGCCGAGGGCCGGGCTCTGGAGAAAGAGTCGTGCGACGTCATCCTCGAGATCCTGGAGCGCACCCGAACCGGAGCGAACCGACTGCGCGGCCTCCTGCCACCGGGAACCCGTCTGGCGCACAAGACGGGAACGATCGGCCGCATTCTCGATGACGTGGGTATCATCTATCTCCCCGATGACTTGGGCCGAGTGGCGATCAGCGTATTCACCTTCGCTGACGAACCCGATGGCGAAAGGGCTGAGGCAGCCATCGCCGATCTCGCGCGCACGGTGTACGACTTCTTCCTTTTCACCGCACCGGCGTCAGATTGGCCTCAGTAGCGACGCTTGACAGCGGAGAACCTCGGCAGGAAAACGCTGACTACCGGGGCTCAGGAGCCATCGCCCTCGTAGCGCTCCAGGATAGCCAGAACCTCGGGCGTGCTCACCTGACCGAATGTGGCATACCACTGTCCAACCGCGTAGAAGGCTGCCGGCTGCACAGGACAAACGAGCGAGTCCGCAACGCCTGCGAGGTCGACGATCGTCTCGGGTGGACCTACTGGGACGGCGAGAATGCAGGCGGCCGGACGCGCCCCGCGTAGGGCCAACAGTGCCGCCCGAACCGTCGATCCGGTGGCAATACCATCATCCACCACCACCACGGTGCGCCCCTCGATCGGTTGGCGCGATCGAACCGCCCGGATGTTCTCGAGCTTGGCCTCGAGCTCGCAGCGCTCCCGCTCTATCGCCTCCTCGAGCCAACCTGGACCGAGCATCGACGACAGGCTCTCGTCCAGCCAGAGTGCGTCCCCCTCGCCCACGGCGCCTATGGCAAGTTCCGGATTCCAAGGCGCTCCGACCTTTTCCACGGCCACGACATCGAGCGGCAAACCCAGCCTTTCTGCCAGGACATCGCCCACCACGACCCCGCCACGCGGAATACCCAGGATGAGGACGTCGGATACCTCCTGCAGCTTAGGTGCCACTGCCTCCGCAAGCTTCTCCCCTGCATCCCTTCGATCTCTGAAGCGCATCATGTGGAAACTTAAACACGTACTCGGTACTTGGCTCAAACCGGTTCGCCCAGAGGCTGCTCTTGCGGCTGACAGCCCGTCAGGGAGGTGCTCGCGCCGGCTATCAGAGGCTGCCCGCAGCAGACGAGGAGAGGCGATCCGGAGAGGATCTGCCGCGATCAATCTCACGACGATTTCCCTATCGCACTTTCTCCGATCCGGAAATGCGAATATGATATGTCGCCACTACTACCTTCGATTGCCTCGAACTCGATGAAAACAGGGATATAGGAATGATCTATACCGATTCAGGCAAATACGCCATCAGAGCCATCACATACTTGGCGGCTTGCCCGGAAGAGCTACTGCCGGTATCGGCAGCAGATGTCGCGGAATCTGAAAGCATACCGCCCTACTACCTTGCCAAAGTCCTCCAAGACCTGGCACGGGTCGGCATCCTGGAATCCGTCAGGGGCCGAGGCGGCGGATTTCTGCTGAAGAATCCACCCGATGAGATCCGTGTGATGGATGTTCTCAGGGCGGTGGAAAACACCAACCGACTGACTGAGGACTGTGTCCTCGGCATCGCAGAATGTAACGATGACGTGCCCTGCCCCATGCACGATACGTGGCAGGCCTTCCGTGAGTCTCTGCTTGGTCGCCTCGAAGACATGACGGTCACCGACTTGGTGAAGGAGATGGAGCGAAAGCGGAGCCATCTGGGCGCGAGCTAACCGAACAGCGTGCGGCACTGAGGGTGTGCCCCGCGGAAAGGCAGCCCTACCGAAGTTATCTCCAGGCAATTGACTGCCGCCGCCCTAAATACGATACTAAGCTCGACATATCCGGTAAGCAACGAGCGCTGAGCCTTCCCGCGGCGGGGTGGCTCGGAAAACCAGGCCAAAATGATCTATACCGACTCGAGCAAGTACGCGATCCGCGCCATGATCTATCTGGCCGCGAACTCTGAGGATGGTGCGCCCATTGCCGCTGGAGAAATTGCCGAGGCCGAAGGGATCCCTCCCTTCTACCTGGCGAAGATCCTTCAGGACCTCACTCGAGCCAGCTTGCTCAAGTCGGCTCGCGGCCGCGGAGGGGGCTTCCGCCTCACCAAGCCTGCCGCTGAGGTCTCGGTATACGAGATCGTGCAGGCCGCGGAGAACATTGGCCGGCTGAGCGACGAGTGTATCCTCGGCATCGAGGTTTGCAGCGATGATGTTCCTTGTCCTCTGCATAGCACATGGGGCGAGTTTCGAGATTCGTTCTTGACCTCCCTGAAGGAGCTCTCCATCGCGGACATGGCGCTCGAGATGCAGCGCAAGAAATCCGGCTCCGGCAACGGCGCCGGGCAGTAGCCACAATACGCTTC
>CALAKE010000050.1 GCA_937922775.1 uncultured bacterium
CCTACTGGCAAGCAGCCATCATGGCCGTGCTCGGTGATTCTGAAGCGGCGATGGCTCTGATCCGCGAATGGATCTCGCAAGCTTCGCGCCTGAACTACGTCCTGCTTCATCGCGACCCCAACTTCGAGTCCCTGCGCGAGCACCCAGCGTTCGTGGAGATCCTTCGCCCGAAGGGGTAGGAGCTTTCGTCCGCTGCAGCCACCCGCCAGAACCATCCGCGGCTACCATCCCGGACCCGAGCACCGGCCCAGTTTTGCGTCCATCCCGGGCCTGTGGTATTCCCCTCCAGGATCTGCCCGCCTGAACATGGAGGAAGAAGAATGCGCAGGGCTCGGCCCTCGGTTTTGCCTTTGCTGGTCCTTCCGGTCGCGGTTGCCATCCTGGTGGCAGCGTCGGGCTGCGACGACCGTGCCCCTGAGAACGACCCTGTCTTCGTGTCGGTCAGAGAGACCGCCCTGAGTGTCGAGCGCAATGACACCGGTCATTGGGAGGCGGATCTCGGGGACGGCCACGAGATGGTTTATGTCCCGGCCGGCACTTTCGAAATGGGTTCCCGCGACGGCGAACCCTTCGAGCAACCCGTCCACCCTATCGAGCTCAGTGGCTACTGGATCGACAAGTTCCCGGTGACGGTGGCGCAGTTTCGCGCTTTCTCCTCGGACACGGGGTACGTGACCGACGCGGAGCGAGGTGAGGGCTGCTGGATCGAGCAGTACGGAGAGATCCGCTACGACGCGAGCTGGCAGAGACCCTACCTCGACCAGGACGATGATGAGCCCGTTCTCTGTGTGAGCTGGAACGACGCGATGGCCTACGCAGCGTGGATGAGCGCGCGAACGGGGCTGCATTTCACCCTACCCACCGAGGCGCAATGGGAGAAGGCCGCGCGCGGTACGGACGGGCGAGCCTACCCGTGGGGGAACGCCGCCCCTGACGGCAGCCAGGCGAATCTTGCAGATGTCAGCTATGCACAGCGGTTTCCCGATCGTCGTAACCCGAGCCTGGACATCGTGGATGGCCACGCACGAACCTCGCCCGTGGACGCCTACCCGGACGGCCGCTCTCCCTACGGCGTCTACGACATGGCAGGCAATGCGATCGACTGGCTGTACGACTGGTTCGATGATGCCTACTACTCGAACAGCCCGCCGGTCGATCCAGTGGGGCCGGCCCGGGTCTTGACGCGTCACAAGTTCTCGATTCCCGGGGGTTGGGGCAGCAACCTGCAACGCTCGATCCGTGGTGGGGCCTGGACCGACGCCTCGGGCCAGCTCAGCCTCGACGAGGGCGGCCATAGCGTTCGCTCCGACCGGCGTGAGTCGACCGACCAGTTCAGCAGCGACGACCACATGAGCTTCCGGCTGGCCGTCGACATGAATCGGCCACGGATCGATCTTCAGGTCGAACGGCGGGCCGTCGTCGTTCCCGCCGAGCGGGCCGTCGCCGCCGAGCAGATCGGCGAGGCGCAGGTCATGTTCCAGTACCATCGTGCTGGTGTCGCGGGCCGCGAGAAGCGGCTGTTCGGTCACGACATCCCATATGGTGAGCCCTGGTCCATAGGCGCTCCCAACCCCGCTCTCTTCTCCTCTGACAAGGATGTGCTGGTCGAAGGAGAGCGGTTGGCAGCCGGCACCTATGCCATGGCCATCTTCCCCGAGGAGCTGTCAGATGGTAGCGGCACCTGGCCCGTCGTTTTCAGTGAATGGCGGGGGCGGGCAGGGGTCGGCGGTGAGGTGCTGCGCGTTCGCTCGCATGCACAGGTCGAGGACAACTCCAAGGAGTATCTCGAGGTGTTCTTCGACATCCGGCCCGAGCGTGGCATCATCGCGCGGGTGCTGTGGGAGTTCGTGGAGGTCCACATTGCCCTCTCGGACCTCGATGGGACCGCGGTCGAACGGCATGCGGAGAGCGAGCCGGCGGCGAGAGTAGTGAACGCCGTGGGGGAACGCGAGCTGGCGCTCACCTATCGCCGCCAGTACTCACCGACAACGCCGATTTTCGGTGGCCATGTCCCCTTCGATCGAGTGTGGAGCTTTGGCGACGAGGGGGCCATGCTCGAGGCCCGGGGAGACCTCTTGATCGGCGGCGAGCTGGTGCGGGCCGGCCGGTATCGGCTGAACCTCACGCCGCGGCGCACGGGAAGTTGGCCGATCACCCTCGAGCCGCTTGCCGGCCAAACGGAGGGTCTCGCCACCGTCACCATCGACGCGAGCGTGGACACCGGCGAGCAGAGCGTCGAGCGGCTGGAGCTCTACTTCGACCACGGCCCGGAGGGAACGAAGAGCCTCGTTCTGGCGTGGGGGAACAAGACGGTCCAGGTGGCCGTGGCGGAGCCCGCGGCGAGCAGCATCACCCCAACATCCTACTAATCATGTCCGAATCGACGATCATCCTGACCGGCGCGGTTCTCTACGTGGCCACCCTCGCAGTGATCAGCGTCTACGCCAGCCGCAACATTCACGATAGCGCCGACTTCGTGGTTGCCGGCCGCAGACTGCCGCTATGGCTGTGTGTTTTTACGGTATTCGCGACGTGGTTCGGGTCGGGAACTCTCATCGGGGCAGCCGGCGCCGCCTATGGCGGCGGCCTCATGGCCGTCCTTGCGAATCCATTCGGTTCGGCGCTGTGTCTGTTGTTGGCCGGTCTGTTCTACGTTCGATTCTTGCGCCGGATGCGGCTGCTGACCCTGCCCGACTTGTTCCGGCAGCGATACGGAAAGCCTGCGGAGGTCTTGTGCGCGGTTTGCATTATCCCGGCCTACGTCGGCTGGGTCGCTTCAATCTTCGTCGCCTTCGGCACCGTCCTGCATACGGTCGCCGGAGTCGACCTGGTCCTGGCGATTTGGGTCGGCGCCGTGATCACCGTGGCCTATACGTTCGCGGGCGGCATGTGGGCGGTTTCGCTGACCGATTTCCTGCAGGCGCTCATCATCATCGTCGGCTTGTTCCTGCTCTTCCCTCTGGTGCTTGGTGACATCGGCGGGTGGCGAGGTTTGTTCGACGCCGCCCCGTCCGGCCACTTCAATCTATTGCCCGAACCGACGCTGTTCGGCTGGGCCATGTTCTTCCAAGGGCTGCTGGTCATCGGTCTCGGCAACATCGCTTCGCAAGACTTGCTGCAGAGAGCTTTCGCCTCGCGAAATGAGAGCGTGGCGCAGTGGAGCATGTACATCACCACCGTCCTGTATCTGACGGTGGCCATGATCCCGGTACTGGTGGGCATCGCCGGCGCGTCGCTCATGCCGAACCTCGCCGAGCCGGAGACCATTCTGCCGGCGATGGGGAAGGCCTATCTGCATCCCGTGGCCATGGCGCTCTTCGTTGGCGCCTTGTTCGCCGCGCTCATGAGCTCGGCCGATGGCGGCTTGCTGGCCCCCGCCAGCATCTTCGGGCGGAACATCATTGGGCTCTTCAGCAGGAACCAGTCGGAGAGGCGAACCCTGTGGGCCATGCGCTGGTCCATTCTGGCCTTCGGTATCTTCGGCCTTGTGGTCGCGCTGCGCTTCCAGAATGTTTATCAGTTGATGGTCAAGTCGTTCTCCATTCTGATGGTCGGCCTGTATGTGCCCATGACCGCGGCGATCTACTGGAGGCGGGCAAACGGACCGGGGGCGGTCGCCAGCATCGTCGTCGGGATGCTGACATGGCTCGGGCTCGAGAGGCTCAACACCCGGCCCGATGTGCAGTTGCCAGCGGAGCTGATCGCCGCCGGTGTGGGCCTTCTGGCGCTTGTTCTCGTGACGTGGCTTACCGCTCGCCGCGTGCCCCCCTTGCCCGCCACCGACGTCGACGGCAACGCCCTCGAATACCGTGACCGCCTGGGGCTACTCGGATTCCAAGCGCGCTAGTCAGAGGCCTTGCAGATCGCCCTCGCTCGGGCGGGACCATCCGCGACCGCGGCAGGAGCGTGCCGACAACTGTTTGCCAGTGCTAGCTCGCATTTCTCAACGCTTTCCGTCGCGAGGGTGTGGAGAGGCCCGCGCAGACAAGGCGCGCGCCGGGAGGATGCCGGAGGCGTATTTGACAATACGTCGAGGCAGCCGAACAAGCGCAACGCAGTCTGCGCGGGCCTTCCCGCGACCACAGCAGGAGAGCGTTGAGGAATGCGGGCTAAAAGCCGGCCGCGTAACCCAGCCGTCGCGGATCACTGACCCCGTGCAGGAGGCCGGTCTCCAGGTCGCGCCATATGATCTGGAAGGACCCCGTGTGCCAGTTGAACTCACCTAGGTCGACGATCCTGATGCCTCGTGCCGGAAGCTCCTCACGGATCTCATCGGATATGCGGGATTCGATCCGCACCTCGGACCCATTCGCCCCTGGCTGCCAGAATCGTGGCGCCTCGGCGGCGGCTTTGGGGTGCATACCGTACTCGAGGATATTCACCAGCACTTCGGTCACCGGCTGCGGCGGCAATCCGGGCGTTCCCAGCGCGAGAATCGGCACGCCGTCCTTGGCGACGATGGTTGCCGCCAGATAGGCCAGCAAGCGCCTCCCTGGCCCCACAGTGCTGGACGGAACATCGGAACCGTTCGCCTCGATGCCGTCGATGAATACTCCCGGGGTGCCACCGTGGCCGCTGTGCAGGCTGGATATCCAGTTTCCCTGCTCGTCGACGATTACGTTGTGCTCGCTGTCGTGTGAGCTTCGTCGTCCCCATCCACCAGAACCGAGAGGTCCGCCCATGCCGCTCGGATCTCCCGGCTCGGCCGATGCAGCCGTGGCCAGCGCGCCGCCTCCCCGCGGCTTCAAGTCGACATCCGGCAATGGTCGCGTCATGCGGACAAACTCCGCCCCGGCCTTGCCATATTCATCGGAGAGCAGGAGGTCCACCGGCGTGTGGAAGTTGCGCGGGTCCTTCAGAAGGCCTACCTCATGGAAGACCCTCCCCGACGTGCGCACCAGAATTTCGAGGGCATCGGGAGACTCAGAGAAGTGCCCCATCGACTCGAGATCGAAGTTCCGCAGGATGTTGAGGTTGTAGGCCACCATGAGCCCGCCATACACGGGCGGTGGTTCGGTGATGATCTCGTAACCGTTGTAGGTCGTGCGCAGAGGTTCAGACCAGATCACCTCGTACTCGGCCATGTCCTGCATCGTGACCGCCCCACCGAGACGGTTGGACTCTTCGACGAATCTCCGCCCCCAATCGCCGGTATAGACATAGTCCGCACCCTCTGAGGCCAAGCGCCGCAGATGCTCGGCCACTTGCGGCATTCTCCAGCGCTGACCCACGGGCACGAGAAAACCGCCGGGCATGTAGAACTCGCGGGCTTCCTCGTTGTCGATCAGGTCGCGGACCCCCTCCGGCCACGGACCATCGGGATTCTCCCAGGCGGCGTACAGAATGCCGTACATGAATGAAGTAACGAGCACTCCCTCTTCCGCCGCACGGATCGCAGGGTCGAAATAGCTCTCCCAGGGCCGCGTTCCGTAGCGCTTCCATATCGACTCCAGAGCCTTGACGGTGCCGCCGATCGAAACCTTCATGGGATCGCCGCCGCCGTTCGCTCTGCCAGCCAGCGGCCGTTCACCGATGCCGTCGAAGTGTTGATACGTGCCCGTGGCTGCATCGTAGAGGACGCCCGAGATCACACCGAAGTGGGACACCATGTGAGGCTCGGTGACCTGCTGCAACAAGACCGCCGTGATGAATGCGTCGAATGCGTTGCCCCCGTCACGGAGAACCTGCAAAGCGGTCTCCGTGACCAGCGGCGTCTGGGTGACCACCATCGCCCGCTCGCCCGTGGCCTCGGCCTTGGGCCCCTGATTCCAAAGGGGATTCGTGGAGTCTGACAGCGCGGGGCTTTGAGACGGCTGTTCTGGTTGATCGTCGATGTTTCGAGGGTTTGCGGTCGCCGGGCTCTCGACCGGCCAACAGGGGAACACCCCTGCAAGCGCGATGGTCAGGAAGACGGCAAAAAGTCTGTAGGGTCGAGGTGTTCGCAAGGGCCCCTCTCCTTCTGGCGGCGAATCAACCGCCGGCAAGGACAGATCGTCGGCTAGTCCTTGATGTGGACGAAGCGGTCCTTCTTCCAATAGCGGCGCGGCTCGAGTTGTTCGCCGTAACCCGACGCCTCGTCCAGCTTCAACATCACCTGGTCCATGGTGATGTTGTCGGCTCCGATCAACGCGCGGGTGGCGTCATGCAGCCAGCCCTCCGGCTTGTTGAACGGGCACACGCGGATGCAGTTGGCGCAGTCGAGGCCGGTTTGCGCCCATACCAGGTGGCAGCGCGGATGATTCACCGGCCAGCGCAGAATTCCGGGGCTGTTGGAGATGTCGATGGGATCGTAGGTCCGCTCACCCTTCGAGATCGCCTCTCCCGGGCAGTCGTCGGCGCAGCGACCGCACGCCTCACAGAACTCCGTGACTCCGAAAGAGACGGGCCGGTCGGGAAGCAGCGGCATGTCCGTGATCACCTTCGCCAGGCGGACACGCGGGCCGTATTTCGGCGTAATCAACATGCCGAGACGGCCGAGCTCTCCGAGCCCGGCATCGACGGCCATCGGGATGCTGAGCCCGGTGCAGTTGCCGCAAGGAATGGCCTGGTAGCCGAGCCCCCTGATGAACTCTGCCAGACAGGCGGCGGTGAACGTCATCCTCGAGTAGCCGTTGCCAGTTGCCGCAGCCCCGGGCCCACCCGGATACGTGGCGATTGCGTCGAAGTCCATCTCGAATGCCAAAACGACCACGTTGCGCATCGACTCAGGGATCACGAGCGTGCCGTCGTCCCTCTCCTCGGGCGACTCGACGTCCTCGACGAGAATCGGGGCGTAGATCTCGGGCGGGTCGCTGAAGTCCTTGGTGAACCGGTGCGAGTAGATCCATCTCTGGTCCAGTTCGGCGATTCCCGATAGTGAGGCGCCGAAGAAAAGGGCCGCCTTCTTGACGATCTGTGCGACCTCCTCGGGAGTCCAGTCTGAGGCGTCCCAGGGCGGCATACCGTCCATGCCCGGTCCCCCGAGCGGCTGCCACGAGTAGAGACCGCCATTGGATCCGCCAATGGCTCCCGCACCGCTGCCAAAGGCGCCGGCGATCGTCCAGGCGGCAGACATGAAAGCGTAGTCCAGCCGGGTATAGCCCGGCTTGTTGGTCATGATGTTCTCTTCTTCAACCCCATCGAAACGTGATTCCGACTCGAAAACCTCGCGGTCCCACATCTCGCGGCTGAAGACCTCGTTGCGCTGGTCGAAGCGGGACAGCACGGATTCGTCGATCTCGTACGGGAGATCTCCGTCCTGCGCCCGGCGCACCAGGAAGCCGCCGTACTCCACTGGCGAAGCGAGCACCTCATCGCCGTCGATCTTGCCTACTACCGCTGCGGCCGGAAGCGACAGCGCCGTGAGCCCGAGCCGGCCCAGAAACCCTCGTCGGTTCATCTCTCGTGCGTTCGTCATGTCGCCCGCAGGTTGCTCCTCGGGTCGTTCCTCGAGGCGTTCCTCGTATGGTCCTACCCTGTCGAGAGACTACTTCAGGATGTTGAAGACCTCCAACGAGTGAGCAGGCTCCGAGGAGGCGGCGAGTTGTCGGGAGCTAGTGACCAGGGGGTAGTTGCGTTACTGTGTACCACACAGTATAGTGCGCCACATGGTATCGAAATCGACAGCAGAATCCAGCCTGACCTTGGAGCTGCGGCGAGGAGCGATTGTTCTGGCGATCCTCGGACAGCTCCGTGAGCCTCTCTACGGCTACTCACTGCGTGAGCGACTGGCCGATGAAGGCCTCGAGGTCAAGGAGGGCACGCTGTATCCCCTCCTCCGGCGCCTGGAGAGCCAGGGACTACTCGATAGCGAGTGGGATGTCGGCGAGGGGCGGCCACGCCGCTACTACAGCCTGTCGAAGAAGGGCGAGAAGGTGCTCGCCGAGCTGCAAACCGAGTGGGAAGAGCTGGTGCGAGCGCTGGGCCGGTTGCTCACCTAGGAATGCGTAGGAAGACCATGGAATTGATTGAACGTTATGTACAGGAAGTCGCGCGGCGCTTGCCGCGGAAGCAGCGTGACGACGTCGCGCGTGAGCTGCGCTCCTCGCTCGAGGACTCTCTCGAAAGCCGCACAGGGGAACCTCTGAAACAGGTTGATGAGGCACACGCAGTCGAGTTACTTCTGGATTTCGGCCCGCCGCAGGGAGTGGCGGCCTCGTACCGGACGAGCCCCGACTACCTGATCGGACCTGGTCTCTATCCGAGCTTCATCAAGACGATGAAGATCTGCCTCGCCGTGATCGGTGGGCTGATGGCCCTCGACCTCCTGGTCGACATGGTGGGCAGCTCAGGCGGCCTGCGAGAGCTAGGCTGGATTGGCCTGCAGGCCTTCTCCAACCTGCAGTCTGGATTCCTGGGTCTGCTGGGACTCGTGGTTCTGGTTTTTGCCATCATCGAGCGGGCGGCGACGCCAGGGTCGACCACCGAGGAGGAATGGGATCCGCGCGATCTGCCGCCGGTTTCCGAAGACAGGGATCGTGTCGACCGCACGGGGCAGATCGTCGGATCGGTCCTCGCCGTGCTCGCCCTCCTGCTGATCAACGTCTGGCCGGAATGGCTGCAGGTTCAGGTTTGGACGAACGGCGAACGGTTCAGCGCCCCGCTAGTGAGGCCGGGTCTGAGCGTAGAGGTGTTCATCTTGAATCTCTACCTGATTCTCGGCGTTGCCCTCGGGATCGTGGTCGTGCTGCAGGGACGCTGGAACCCGGGAACCCGGGTTGCCGACGCGGGACTGAGCGCTGTGCTCGTGTTCTTCCTGTCGCGTTTGTGGGCGAAGTCGTACACGCTCTTCCCGGACGAGGCCGGACTCATCGAGGCCGGATGGCCGGCCGAGCAGGCGACACAGTTCGCCGGCGTGGTCGAGCAGGTCCTGTCCCCTCTGCTCTGGTGGGTGTACTTGGGTGTATTCATCGCCGCGGCCTGGGCATCGATCAAGAAGCTGACGGAGGTCGGCCGGACAATGTTCGGCCAGCGGCCCGCTCAGACGAGCTGAGTAGCCAGCGCGATGGTCGTCGGCCCCGCAGGACGGGGCGGGGTCGGGGCGGATTTCATTCACTCTCTGTGGGAACGCAAGGATCCATCAGGTCACCGAGTGTCTCGGGCATGAAGCGGCTGATGATCTCGTAGAGCACGGGATCGTTCTCGCGAAGCTGATCCCGCGTGCCCGACGGCGGCCCGCTCCCGCCGATCTGGACGTCGACCCATGGGCCCGGCAGCGTTTCGTTCAAATCGAACCAGGCGTTGACGCCGTGTGTGAGGTATTCGTCGTCTCCGTAGGCGTCGTAGGGGTCGATGCCCAGCGGTTCGTCGACCGGTGCGGCAAACAGCCCCTTCTCCACGGCCGCCAAATAGGCAGAGTAGATTTCGTCCTCGATCTCCGGATCTGTCGTGGGCCAACCCAGATTCTGGATCATGTGAACGAACTCGTGCGCCAGGAAGTTGGCCCGGTACTCGGCGTTGCCTTCGTAGCAAACGCCTCGAACTGACACCAACGTGGTCGGGTCACCGAGCATCTGCCCCAGGCCCCATTGCCCGTCGGCTCCCGTGTCGAACTCGGGCAGGTCAGAGGCCGTCTCGGCCACAGCCATGATCGAGATGCGTGGGTGATTCGGCAGCATCGCCTGGTGGATATCGGGCCGGGTGCTGAGCATGTGCAGCACCGTTCGGCGCGCCGCGATCAGCGCGGCATCCGGCACGTTCTCGGAGCTGACGATAACGATGCCGTCGGCGTTGATGTACTTCTGGTAGAAGGGGTCGGTCCCCGGCGGTGGAGCGATGACTGCATCTCCGGTTTCCACGAGGGCCACCGGAGCCATTGAGGAGTAGCTCTCTTCCGCGCTACCCGCGGGCGGTTCCGGCTCGGCCGCCTGTTCGGCGCTTCGCGCGCACGCGAGGGCGGACAGAAAACAAACACCGAGCAGCAGTGACTCAAGCGTGCGGACCATGGCTGCCGCTACCGCCCGGACCGCTGCGGCGGCATCATCTTGTAGTCGTCGGGCGGCTCAGCACCCAGCAGGTGCTCGACGAAGTAGTCCCAGCGTCGCCGCATCATGTAGGGCTCGTTGCCGAAGCCGTGACCTCGATTGGGAAACAGAATCAGATCGAAGTCCTTGTTAGCCTCGATCAGCGCATCGACCACGAGGAGGGTGCTGTAGAACGGCACGTTGGAGTCCATGGTGCCGTGCGCGAGCAACAACTTCCCCTTCAGGTTGCGGGCGAAGTTCTGGTTCGCCTGACTCATGTAGTTGGACTCACCCTCGGGATCACGCCGGAGAAGGCCCTGCCATTTCTCACCCCAATCGTCTTCGTACACGCGGTTGTCGTGATTGCCGGCCTGCGACACCCCGACCTTGAAGAAATCGGGGTAGTGGAACATGGCGCCAGAAGTGGCGAAGCCTCCCCCAGAATGGCCATAGATACCAGCCCGTTCGATATCGATCCACGGATAGCGCTCGGCAAGTTGTCGCATTCCGATCACCTGGTCGGGCAGAGTGTTGTCGCCCATGTCGCCGTAGTAGGCATCGTGGAAGGACTTCGAGCGCCATGGCGTACCCATACCGTCGAGCTTGATGACAATGAATCCGAGCTCGGCGATAGCTTGAGCGTCGCCACGTGCCGCCGAAAAGTTGCGGCTTCCCACGCTACCCGTCTGCGGCCCAGGGTAGATGCTGTTGATGATCGGGTATTTCCGACCTTGATCAAGATGTGTCGGCTTGAACATGAGGCCGTACAAATCGGTTTCGCCGTCGCGCGCCTTCACGGTGAACGGCTCGGGCGGCTGCCAGCCGGTCGCCAGAAGCGCTGAAATGTCAGCTTCTTCGAGCTCGACTACCTGATTCCCTTCCGCGTCACGAAGAATGGAGACAGGCGCCACATCGGGCTTGGAATAGGTGTCGACGAAAAGCCTCCCCGAGGGCGACAACGAGATGTTGTGGTTGGCGTCCTCCGGGGTCAGCAGGGTCATTCCCTCCCCGTCGAATCCGACCCGGTAGAGATGGATGAAATACGGGTCACGCCCCGTCTCGAGCCCGACGCCGAGAAAGTAGATCAGCCGGTCTTCCTCATCGACACGCAGCACCCGCACCACGTTCCCCTCACCCGACGTGATCCGATTCTTCAAGCTTCCGGTTTCGAGATCGTAGAGATAGAGATGCCCCCAATCGTCGCGTTCGGAAAACCAGATCACCTCGTTCGAGTCCGGCAGATACCGCCAATTGGAGCCGCCGTTCCCTGACTCGAAGTAGGTCGGCATCTCTTCATAGATGACCTCGCGCACCGCACCGGTCTCGATGTTGGCGACCCTGAGCCACTCGCGTTGGTGATCCCGAGATGTGGAGAGAAACGAAAGGCTCGACGAATCCGGGCTCCACTGCACGTCACCCCAGCCGCCACGACAGATCACGTCGTCACAAACGGAGGAGCGGTGTTGGTCGGGAGCCATGTCCAGCCGCACCACTGAGCCGTGCTCGACATCGATGACCACCCTCTCGATCATCGTCACGATCGAGTCACCCGGCAGCGGGTATTTCCAGGCTGAGAGATTCGGGTGACCGGCGCGCGTATCGACTAGATACATCTCGCCGACACCGCGTTGGTCCTGCTGAAAGGTGGCGATCTTCTTTGAGTCCGGCGACCACTTCACGATAGGACGGTCGCTCTTCCGCCAGCCTGCGTTGTCCGTCGCGTAGCCGTAGTCCTCCACGCCGTCCCGTGTCAGGGGCAACTCCTCACTGGTTGCTACGTGGCGAACCCAGAGGTTGTGGTTGCGAATGAAGACCACCTTCGTGCCATCGGGAGACGCAATCTCGTTGCGAGAGAAACCTCTCCCCAGACCTCCCCCAGCCGGCATGCCGCCAGTCCCCGCCCCTGTCATCTCGCCGCCCGTACGACCGGGCGTGCACTGATAGACCCTGATGTCGCAGGCCCAAGTGCGATCTTCGGCATCGAACCAAATCGTGCCGCCATCGTCGGCGAGATCGAAGGTCTGGAACGGGAGGGAGTACGCCGCGTAGGTTTCCCTGGCCTCAGCGGAAAGCGCCGCTGCAAGCCTCTCGTGGTCGAAGGCCGGCTCCCGAGTCCCCTGCCCGGGATCAACGAGGACGAATTCCGTTCCTTCCGCCGTGCTGATCCGATACCAGAAGCTCTCGTCCGGTTGCCAATTCGGGGTAACTCCCGCCCGATAGACCAGCGCATTGGTGTTGTAGCCCAGGAACTGCTCGGCATGTTCGTAGTCGGCGGCGGTGAGAGCCGCAGGTGCATGCGGAGATCGCTGTTGTGCGAGGCCAGAGCTGGCGCCGAGAGCGGCAATGGCGAAGCTTGCCACCAGGATGGCGAGGGTGCGAACGGCACGTCGATGGAAACGAGAGTGCATGTCGGTTCTCCATGCTGCCGCCCATCTAGGGAAAGCGGGCGAGCGGCTGAGCGGGCCTGAAGGCCTTGGTGGATTCAAGGAGCGTGACCAAACGCGGGATGGTCCCAGGTCCCTTGGTAGCCGATCCGGGGGTCGTAGTCCAGGGCGAATGCTTGCCTGCCTTCCAAGCAGGCCGTGGTGAAGGTGTGGTGGGTCTGGGAGGCAGGACCTGCGGGCGAGGGCAAGGAGGGGCGACGAGGAGATGCTGGCGCCATCGCGGAGGAGTCACGACGAAGCCATTCGGTCGCAACTCCTACCTCCCCGGGGGGTTACGCCGCCAGGGGCGCATCTGCGGCGTTGCCGCTCCTCGACGATGCGCAACGGCATCGCCTCCGTCGCGGCGCCTTGCATCTGCATCCCTGGCGGTGTAACCAGACCCGTCACACTTTCACCACGGCCTGCTAGTCCGTGGGTAGATTGGTGCGTCGTCCTGATTTCACCCCATCAGGGAGAGTGACCTTGGACTACCGGATTCTGGGGCGCACAGGAGTCAGGGTGTCGCCCCTTGTGCTCGGCTCCGACAACTTCGGCGATGCCACGCCTGCGGATGAGGCGAAGAGAATCCTCAACCGCGCCTTCGACGCGGGCATCAACATGGTCGACACCGGCGACGTCTACGCTGAGGGCATGAGCGAGAAGATCATCGGCCAGGCAATCAAGGAGCGGGGCAACCGCGATTCGATCCTGATCG
>CALAKE010000051.1 GCA_937922775.1 uncultured bacterium
CCTGTTCCTTGCCGCGCTGCCCCAGGGCGATGCGCAGATCATCGTCCTCCAGGAGAATGCGCACGGCATCGGCAATGGCATCCACTTTGCGGGGATTCACCAGAAGGCCAGCGTGTCCTACGACCTCCGGCAGGGAGCTGCTCCGCCCCGCTACCACCGGTGTGCCGCAGGCCATTGCCTCTAGTGGCGGTAGGCCGAACCCTTCGTAGAGCGAAGGGAACACAAACACGCTCGCGAGCGTGTAGACGGCCCTGAGCTGGGCTTTGGAGAGAAACCCCAGAAGTCGAACGCGGTCCATCAGCCCTGGCTTCTCTTGTGCCGCGAGCAGAGCTCTGATTGCCGTCTGCTCACCTCCCACAAGTACCAGGTCGAGGTCGGCATACTGATCCGCGATTAGAGCGAATGCCTCCAGCAGGCGCCGTAGGTTCTTGTGGGGCTTGGCGTTGCCGACAAACAACACGAAGGGTCGCTCGAGATGGTGCTTCTGCCGGACGCTCTCGATTTCCTTTGTCGTTGCCAGCTCCAAGAAGAAGGGGTCGCACCCGTAGGGAATGACATCGATCTTGGCCGGGTCCGCATCCACCATCTCGACTAGGTCGGAACGCGTTGACTCCGAGCCCGTCAAGACGCGCTGTGATGAGCGAACCGCCCGCCTCAGCATGGTTCGGGCGTAGTGGAGAGCGGCCCTATTCGGCAAATGTCGAGGGAAACGAAGATGGATGCAATCGTGCACTGAGACAATGCCGGGGCAGGGCAGCATGACGGGGTAGACGTAGTGGGGGGAGTGAAACACATCGGCTCCCAGACGTCGCGCCTGCCAGGAAACGCTGACGAGCTCTCCCACGCCGTACTTGCGCGAGCGATTGCGCGCCCATGAGATGTTGGCGCCCTCCAGGGGCGTTTCAGCTACCTCCTCCGGGTCACCGAGGTAGATGAATTCATCGGTGGGCGCCATGGAAGGCAAAACTCGACCGAGGCCCTGGATATACGTGCCGATGCCGTAATCGCCAACCTTGCGAGCGTCGATGACAATGCGCATGGTTTGCTATCGGACCCGTCCCGCCTCCTTGATGGTCCACCGTAGCATTGAGCGGGCCAATTCGCGCCTCTCGCCGCCCGCCAGCAGGCTGCCAAGGGCGAACCTCCCGGCGAGGAAAAGACGCAACCCTTGGGTGGCAAGTGCACCGTGGTGTTTCCTGTAGAATGCCATCTGGCTGCGGCGGTAGGCGAGGGCCACATGCAGCGGGTCTTTGCGCCATGAGACGCTACGCTCATGCTCGACTACGGCATCAGCAACGAATCGAAGTTTCCAGCCGGCACCCCGCAGTCGGCGACACAGGTCGACGTCCTCGGCGTACAAAAAGAATCGTTCATCGAAGACACCCACCTGGCCAAGTGCTTCGCGGCGCAATAGCAGACAGGCAGCTGATAGCGAGCGCGTCCAACGATCCGTGCTGTAGTAGCGCTCGACGAGGCGGCGGAGCGGGCCACGTCCATCTCGATACAGGCTCCCGAGGAACTTGAAAACCGCCTCGTTGAAGGGACCCATGGTGCGGCCCATAGACAGTTCGACCTGGCCGGATCTGCCGAGCAACCGGGGCCCAGCGGCGGCGATTCGAGGCTCCTGCATGGCGGATACGAGGAGATCGAGGCTGTCGTCTCGCAGAAGCGCATCGTTGTTCAGCAGCAGGACGAACGGGGCGTTCCCCACAGCGATTCCACGGTTCACGGCGGCGCCGAACCCGAGATTGGATTCCATCTCGAGGAGATCTGAAGAGGGCAAGCAGCCGCGCACAGTGTCAGCGCTGCCGTCGCTCGAGCCGTTGTCTACCACGATGACGCGGACCTCAGGTCCGGCCGCGAGCGCCGACTTGCAGCACCCGAGCAACCTCTCACGCTCGTTGTAGCTAACGATGACAACATCGACAGCGGGCGAGCGAGTCTCTGTCGTTCCGTCGGGCACGCCTTCCAGCGAGGAAAGGGACTCCGAATCCGGGCGGCTCGGTCGACTCATGCATCCCGCTCGATTGCAGCCTTCACCAGCAGATCTCTAAGCAGACGTGCGGCAGGGGCCCAACCCTTGCCATTGGCCCAGGCCTGTGATCCTTCCCTCCATCGTCGAAGTTCCTTTGGATCGTCCAGGAGGGTGGCCAACGCCTCTACCCATGCTCGTCGCTCTTCGTGGGGCACCAGCCATGCTCGCTGGGGAAAGATCTCAGCCAACGAGCCTGTGTCCGATGCCACGACTGCGGCGCCACAGGCGAGCGCCTCGAGCACGGGTAGCCCGAAGCCCTCATAGCGGGAAGGATAGGCGACGACAGTGGCGGACGCATAGAGGGCCGGCAAATCGGCATCCGGCACGAAGCCAAGCCAGCGAAGGCGATCGCCGAGGCCAGAGGAGTTGGCATGCTGTCGGAGCGCTGCCGTGGCGCGCCGCCGTGGGCCGGCGATCACCAGGCTGAGGTCTTCACGTGTTCTGCCTAGCTCCGCAACCACGTCGATCAGGTTCTCGAGATTGCGACGGGCCAGGGGAGCACCCACAAACAAAACGGTCCGATCGCTGAGTTGGTATCGCTGGCGAACAGCCTTCCTTTGTTCCTCGTTCACCGGGCCGAACCCCGGCGAGACGCCGTACGGAGCAACAACGATGCGGGCACTCGGGGTCCCGTACCATCGCCGCACCTCATCTGCGGCGAAACGGGATCCCACCAGTAGGTAGCTCGCCTTCTTGGTGGCAATCCGGGCGGACCATCGGCGGCGCGTCCTTTCGCGCAAAGCGAATTCCGACGGCGTTGCCTCGACGGCGCAGTCATGCATCCCTACTACCGACCCGACGTTGATGAAAGCGGGGAGGCCGTAGGCAGGCGAGAATAGTGCCTCGGCACGATCCTTACGCACCGCCGCGGGCAACAGGGACTGTTCCCAGAGGGCGCCCGGCAGTCGCGAGGGGCCCGGAAGCAGGCGCGATCTTCTCGGCGGCGGCAGGTGCCGCCAAGGAACCGGCTCACGTGCGTAGAGGATGAGCTCGTCCTCCTCGGGCCACGCCTCGAGTAGGCCCGACAGAACTCGACCTACGCCCGTGGGTTGCCCCGTCAGCTCTCGCGCGTCGATGGCGATTCGCATCAGGTCACCGGGTCACCAGCTGTTGATATACGGAATGGGTGAGCTCGGCGGTCTTTTCCCAAGGGTAGAGCCGTGCCTGGGCGGGACCACGCTGTCCATAGTCGAGTGCGATCGCTCTGTCGCGCAGGAGGAGCCGACATGCATCCACCAGCGTGCCGGGATCATCGGGATCAGCCCACAGAGCGGCATCGCCAAGGACCTCGGGAAGCGAGCCTGCGCGGCTGGCTACAACCGGCGTGCCCATCGCCATCGCCTCGAGAGCCGGGAATCCGAACCCCTCCCAAACGGAAGGCATCACCAGCGCTGATGCCCCCGCGTAGAGGTAGACGAGCTCCTCGATCGGCACATGCGGCAGGAGGCGCGTGCGCTGCCGGGCTGGCTCGGGAGCGGCAGCCCAGATGTCTTCCCAGCCTGGAGCCTCGGGGCCCGCGATGACAAGAATCGCGTCGTCTCCACCGGCGACGATCTCGGCCATCGCCTCGAGCAAAGCCCCCAGATTCTTTCGCGCCTCGCGGCGACCCACGAACAGGAGATAGTCAGGCCCGAGATCGTATTGCTCGCGCAGCTTCCGGGCGACCATCTCGTCGCGCTTCGGCGGATCCAGAAAGAGCGGATCGACTCCCAAGGGGATGACATGAACCTTCCCACGATCGGCCTCGAGGAGCTCCGTCGCCTCCGCGGCAGTCGACTCAGAGGGCACGAGAATCGCGTCGGCGCGTCTCGCGGCATCCCGAGCGAGTGGCACGTAGTCGCGTAGAACCGTGCCGTAAACGGTCTCCGGGGCACGCAGGAAGAAGCAATCGTGGACCGAAATCACTTGGCGAGCAGAGCGTGCCGGGAGAAGCATGGGGTAGGGAGAGTGGGCGATGTCTTGTTGCCCCACAAAATGCTCGACCGGTGGCCAATTCCACCGGTGCCATAGACGATCGAGCGCTCGAACCGGAATGCGGCGGTCGGCAACGACAACATTCGCGGACGCGAGAGAGTTCGGTGCTCGATCACGCCACGAGGCACAGAAAGCCGTGACGGTGTCATCCGGGTAGGCGTAGGCCAGGGCCGCGAGAAGGTTGCGAACGTAGGTTCCGACGCCGGTTCCTGTTCTGAGCGCCGATCGATAGTCGAGGCAGATACGCATCGAATTCAGAGGATTATCGCCGCTAGCCTGGGTCTTTCAACGGGTCGTGAAGCGAGCGCGCGCCAGGGCCGCGAGGACAAGGCGCGCGCCGAATCGAGCGCGGAGGCGTTCTCGTGCAGCACGTCGAGCACTCGAATTAAGCGTAACGCGGTCATCGTGCGCCATCGCGCACGCGCAGCCGCGACCCGTTGAAGGACCCAGGCTAACGGAGCCGGGCGAGCGATCGGATCATAGCATGAGATACAATCTTCCGATCGTTCGTAAATCACCTTGGAAGCAACGAAATGCCTGTCGATCCCGCCCCGGCAGCTGCATCTGAGAGGCCTCGAGACGACGATCTGAACCTCATGATCGTCGCAGGAGAGGCGTCGGGGGACCTGCATGGCGCCACTCTGGCCGCCGCTCTGCATGCCGCGGAGCCCCGCGTGAGGTGCTTCGGCGTCGGCGGTGACCGAATGGCTGCGGCAGGGGTCGAAATCCTCTATCACATGCGGCATTTGGCGGTCGTAGGGTTTGCGGAGGTGCTCTGGCATCTCCGTGATGTGCGGCGAGCACTGAATCTGCTCACGCAGGTGGCTCGAACGCGGCGCATTGACGCCGTCGTCCTGCTCGATTACCCGGATTTTAACCTCACGCTGGCTCGGCGCCTGCGCCGGGCCGTGCCCGAGGTTCCCATTGTCTACTACATCAGCCCACAGATTTGGGCGTGGCGCCGGGGCCGCGTGAGGAGCATCAGCCGGCTGGTCGACACGATGCTCGTCATCCTGCCGTTCGAGGAGGAGCTCTACTCCTCGGCAGGGGTCGAAGTCGAATTCGTAGGTCACCCACTGCTCGATGTCGTCCGATCGAGCTCGCATCGAGACGAATTCGCCAGGCTCCACGGGATCCCACGAGGAGATACCTGGATCGGTCTTCTTCCGGGCAGCCGGCGCGTAGAGGTGGAGCGATTACTTCCGCATATGTTGGGTGCCGCAGAAGTACTGAACCCAGACGGAGAGTGTGCGTTTCTGCTTCCGCTTTCCCCTTCTGTCGATCGAGATGTGTACGAGCGCATGTTCGAGACACTGGCGCCTGACATCGCCGCACGTGTCTATTTCATCAGCGACGACTACTACGCGACCCTGCAACATTGCCAGCTGGCGGCCGTATGCTCAGGTACGGCGACGCTCGAGGCGGCGCTCATGGACACACCGTGCGTCGTCGTTTACAGGACTTCCTGGCTTACCTATAATCTGGCGAAATCGCTGGTCCACGTGCGCGATATGGCGCTCGTGAACCTGATTGCAGGGCGGCGTGTCGTGCCAGAGCTGTTGCAGCGCGAGGTCACTGCTGAAAGGATCGCGAGCGAGCTGAGATCATTCCTGCAGGATGACAAGCGTCGTCGAGAAGTTCGGGCCGCGCTTGCCGAAGTCCGCGAAAGCCTCGGTCACGCTGGAGCTTCCCAGCGTGCTGCACAGGCAGTCTTGAGGCGAGCGGGGCGCGGGAGTGTTCCCGAGGTGCACAGGCACCTCACCGAGAACCCCTCTCACAGCCGTACCCACCACTCATGAGCAACCTTTACAGGCTCTTCGGCTACTTGCGCCCCTATTCCTCGCGCATGGTGGGGGCCGTGTGCGCCATGATGGTCGTTGCTGCCGCGACCGCCGCGATCACCTTTCTGGCCAAGCCCATCTTCGATGAAGCGCTGCACTCGACAGTTGATCGTGATTTCTTGTTTCGTCTGGCTGCGGTACTCGTGATCCTGTATTTCGTGCTCGGCGTTGCTCGCTTCTTGTCGACCTACATGATGGGCACGGTGGGCTTCGCCGTCGTGCGAGACCTCCGCGCCGACCTGTTCCGGCACCTCGAGATGCTGCCGCTCGACTCTCTATCGCGACGATCGACGGGTGGTCTCATGTCGCGAGTGACGAGCGATGTGCTGGCGGTGCAGGAAGCCCTGACTCGTGTTTTGGTCGACCTTCTGCGAGAGGGGTTCACCCTGATCGCGCTCGTTGCTCTGATGTTTTACGTCGACTGGTTCCTGGCCCTGCTCACCCTTACCGTTGCCCCGGTCGTCCTCAGCGTGATCGCGCGCATGAGCCGCAAGCTACGGCACGCTAGTCGAGATGCGCAGAAAGGGCTAGGAGAGATCTCTGCTCTGTTGCAGGAGACTCTCACCGGGATCCGAATCGTCAAGGCCTTCTGCATGGAGCGCTTCGAGGCTGAGAGGTTTCGCCGCGCCACCGAGCGGCTCTTCCGGCACACGCGAAGGGCCCACCGTCTCGACAGCATCGGCTCTCCACTGATGGAGTTCATCGGCGCGATGGGAGGTGCCGCGGTTTTGGTATACGGCGCCCTGCAGATTCAGGCTGGAGCACTCACCGTCGGCGACTTCGCGGTTTTCTTGGTGGCTGCCTTTTCTACCTATGCGCCGTTGCGGCGCCTCTCGAGCGCGAACAGCAGGATCCAGATGGCCGCCGCGGCCGCAGATCGCTTATTCGAGGTGCTCGACGAGCCGATCGAGCCCGGGTACATGGACGATGCCGAGCTGATATCTGTCTCGCGGTCGTCGATGGCCAAGGCCGAAGGAGATCACGACCGGGGTGTGCCGATGCCCGCCATCGTCGGTAGCATCACCCTGGAGGACGTCCACTTTGGCTACCGCGACGAGATGGGACAAGAGAAGGCTGTCCTGCATGGTGTCAGCTTCGAGATTCCGGTTGGCAGCGCCGTGGCTCTGGTGGGCAGCTCGGGGGCAGGGAAGAGCACGGTCGCGAACCTCATACCGCGGTTCTATGAAGCGACCGAGGGAGAGGTTCTCGTCGACGGGGTCGACGTTCGCAAGATTCGGCTTGCGGACCTGCGTGGACAGATTGCGATGGTCACGCAAGAGACCATCCTCTTCAATGCTTCAGTGCGCAACAACATTGCATACGGCCTGCCAGGGGTGCCCGATTCCGCGGTTGAGGAGGCTGCCAGGTTGGCACTCGCGCACGATTTTATCGAGGCCATGCCCGAAGGCTACGAGAC